>JAFUPS010000096.1 GCA_017481085.1 Clostridia bacterium
AAGGCGACCAAGGTGAGCAAGGCATTCAGGGTATCCAAGGTATTCAGGGTGTTCAGGGCGAAACTGGTGCCAAAGGCGACAAAGGCGACGATGGTGTCGGCATCGAGAATATTGTTATTGAAAACGGCAATTTGAAGATAACCCTTACAAACGAAACCACACTTGACCTTGGCAATATCAAGGGCGACAAGGGTGATAAGGGCGAAACTGGTGCAACAGGTGCTACTGGTGCACAGGGTGAGCAGGGTCTCCAAGGCGAAAAGGGCGACAAGGGCGATAAAGGTGACCAAGGTATTCAGGGTGTTCAAGGCGAAACTGGTAACGGTATTGCCTCTGCCACAATTAACGAACACGGTGAACTTGTAATCGTATACACAAACGGCGGCGATATTAACCTCGGCAATGTAATTGGTGCAAAGGGCGATAAGGGCGACCAAGGTATCCAGGGTGAAAAGGGCGAAACTGGTGCAACAGGTGCTACTGGCGATAAGGGTGACAAAGGCGATAAAGGCGATAAGGGTGACACTGGTGCTGCTGGTGTAGGTGTCGCTTCTATTGCTATCAATGAAGATGGCGAACTTGTTATCACCTATACCGAAGGTAACCCTGTAAACCTCGGCAAAATCATCGGACCCCAAGGTGCACAGGGCATCCAAGGCGAAAAGGGCGACAAGGGTGACCAAGGCGAGCAGGGTATCCAAGGCGAAAAAGGCGAGAAGGGTGAAAAAGGCGAGCAGGGCATTCAAGGTGAAAAAGGCGACAAGGGTGACCAAGGCGAGCAGGGTATCCAAGGCGAAAAAGGCGACCAAGGCGAGCAGGGTATCCAAGGTGAAAAAGGCGATACGGGCACAGGTGTCTCCAAGGTGGAAATCATAAGCGACGAACTTGTCATTACCCTTTCTGATACCACCGTTATTAACCTTGGTAACATCAAGGGCGCCAAGGGAGATAAAGGTGATACCGGTGCTGCCGGTGCCGCGGGCGACGATGGTATTGGTATTTCCGCAGTCGTTATTGATACCGACGGACATCTTAAAATAACGCTTACAACCGGCATTACCACCGACCTCGGCAATGTTAAAGGTGCTAACGGTCAAGATGGTGTCGGCATTGATGAAATCTATATTCAGGACGGCAACCTTTACGTAAAGAAAACCACCGATACCGCTGCAGTCAACCTCGGTTCTGTTAAGGGTCCGAAGGGCGACAAGGGTGACCAAGGTGAACAGGGTCCTGCTGGTGAAAACGGTGTAGATGGTAAATCTGCTTATGAACTTTATAAACAGGCACATCCCGAATATACTGGTACACTTGAAGATTGGTTAAGCAGTCTTAAAGGTGAAACTGGTCGTGGAATTGTAAAGACCGAGATTATTGATGGACATCTTTGGATAACATATTCCGATGACCTTGAAAATCCTGTTGACTTGGGTAAGGTGACGAACCCTGAATATGAAGGTACAAAAGGCTTGGAATTCTATTTGTTACCTGATGGAACCTATGGAGTTAAGGCGGGATTAACAAGATATTTGGAAAATATCGTTATTCCGTCGGTATATCGTGGCAAAGCAGTAACTACTATTATGGAAAATGGTTTTGAAGGTATGCGAAACCTCAAAACAATAATTATACCTAATAGCATCACAGCAATTGAAAAATATGCATTTAGTGATTGTACTGTATTAGAAACTGCCGATATACCTGATACGGTTACATCAATCGGTGCATATGCATTTAATAATTGTTCGAGTCTGCTCAAAATCACTATTCCTTCAAAACTTACGGTTATTGAGGAATATACTTTCTATGGTTGCAAGGGGGCTGTAAGAAATACAATAATAATTCCTAAATCTGTTACAAAGATTAAGCCTCATGCATTGCAGATTTCTACTGAAATTGGAATATTCTTTGAAGAAAGTGCTACTTGGAATGTTACGAATAGCATAGCCTATATGGTTGGTTCTTATAACAGCGACGGAGAATCAAACTACTATAGTGGACTTGGTGGACCAAAAGTTTTTGTTGTATCAACTAAAACAACCACAAATTATTCTGATTACTTCGCAGGTAAAAATTTGACATTCGCTATTCCTAATAACGGTACTCAAAGATATCTAAAATCTGCAGAATGTACTTGGACAAAGACTGAATAAATCTTTTATAGAAAGGTGGGTATTATGTTTATTTTAGCTGTAGAGAACAACGGCAGAGTATATGCTTATAATGAACAAAAGCAACAATGCTTAAATGTATCGGGCGAATTAAAAGGATATACTTGCAAAACCGTAGCAGTTCAGCAAGGTAAAAATATCTGTATTTATGATTTAGATGGTCAGATGACAGCAAAGTATCCTGGTGATTTTATAGATTTGAGTAACATAGCAGGAATAGTGCTTTAAAACTTACTCTTTTGAAAAATCAAGATTGTTATATCGAAAAGTTGTTTTAAATTATACAGTTATAGGCTCTTAAAACTCTAATTATTACAGAATTAAAAACTTTTCCAAAAAACCAGCAGCGAGTTCGAACTCGTTGCTGGTTTTTGCTATATCCATTTTGATTTTCAAGGGGATTTTCAATGCGTGAATAAAACCTCTCTTTCACCGATACAATACGGCAACTGCCGGGGCGGATTTTTTGCTTGACGCATCTCTACTACATATGGTACAATATATTCAATCAAACCGCAAAGGAGAGGATACCATGACCGATGAGCAAAAGCTGGAAAAAGCGATAATGGTGTATGCACAGCTGTGCAATAATCTGGATGCTCGCAATTGGCATTACGAGAAGGATGACGAAAAGCTTCGCATCACCTGCGGTGCGCAGGGGGACGATCTGCCGATGCGACTCGTCTGGCGCGTGGACGCAGACCGTCAGCTGATTTCGCTGATGTCGCTGCTGCCGTGTATCACCACCCCGGAGCAGCATGAGGATTTCGCCGTAGCGCTGTGCGCAGTCAATAACAAGCTGGCCCACGGTTGCTTTGATTACGACCTGGAGCGCGGCGGTATTTTCTATCGTATGACCAATAGCTTTCTTGAAAGCGATATTGGCGACGATATGCTTTCGTATATGCTGGTGGCATCCTTCCGCACGATCGACGATTACAACGATAAGCTCACGATGCTTCAGCAGAATATGATCACGCTGGAGGACTTCCTCGCAGCGATTGCCGATTAAGGGGGTGCAGGACAATGGATGAGCAAGCCAAAAAGATTTATGAGGGTATCTGCACAGCGCTGGATAACCGCAAGTGGTACTACGACCGCGACAACGACCGTTTGCTGGTTCGCTTTACTGTCAACGGCGACGATATTCCCATGAAATTCATTATGTTTGTCGAGCCCCAGCAGCAGGTCGTTCGGGCGGTGTCCTTTTTGCCGTTCAAGGTGCCGGAGGAGAAGCGCCGAGAGATGGCAGTAGGCGTTTGCGCCATCAATTTCCGTTTGATCGAGGGCAACTACGACTTCGATATGTCGGACGGATCGCTGTGCTACCGCATCACGGTTTCCTATCGCGCAAGCGAGATCGGTGACGGTCTGTTCCAGCGAATGATCTCGATGGGTTGTGCGGCGGTCGATAAGTATAACGACCGTTTCCTGGCACTTAGCAAGGGCTATCTCACACTGGAAAATTTCTTGAAGCTACCGTAACATTCATCACCCCGAAATCGGTCGATTTCGGGGTGATTTGTTATTGACATATTTTATATAATTCAGTATAATAAATCTATATATGCCGCAAAAGCGGCAGGAAAGAACACGTAAGGGAGCGATCCATATGGCAATGAAGCATAGTGAATTCCTGGAGTTCACCATCAAAAGCGCAAAAGAGCTTATTGCAGGCTCACCGCAGATCACGCCGGAAAAGTTTATGGTGGTTGTTCTGCGCATGCTGAAAAACGAGAACACCGTCCGCGAGCATCGTAACGAGCTGGTACCGATGCTGCCGCTGCTGAATATGTCCGGATTTTCTATTGATGCCGTCTGCGAGCAACTGGTGGCGTTTATTCAGGCTCCGCAGGCAGAGCCGTATGCCGGTATGATCCACATGCAGAAGGTGTTGCTGTCGGTAGAGCTGGCTGCCAAGCAGGCAGAGTATGGCTCGATCGATTGCGATATGGTGCAGGTTGGTATTCTGAATAATCCCACCGATAAGATCAAAGAGCTGTTGCCGGTGGATGCGTTGCTCGCGCAGTTGCAAGCCTCCACGCCCGACCAACAGCTGAAACAGCCGCAGACCTCCAATCCCGGCGAGGTAGTGGCAACCTTCGGCAAACCGACTTCGGGCGGTCAGCCTATGACGACCGCCGCACCTTCGGCACCGGTGTCCTCCGGCAACCCGAAGATGGACATTTCCGCACTGACCGCCAAGGTCAAGCAGGTCCAGGATTTCCTGCTTGACCGTATCTACGGTCAGGATAACGCCGTCAGCGTGTTCACCACCGGCTATTTCCAGGCCGAGCTGCTGGATATGACCGATAAGAAACGCGTGCGTCCGCGCGCGACCTTCCTGCTGGCAGGCCCTCCCGGTGTGGGTAAGACCTTCCTGGCGGAATCGGCTGCCGAGGCTCTCGGTCTGCCGTTCATGCGTTACGACATGAGCGAATATTCCGATCATCAGGCCGGTATCGAGTTCTGCGGCGCGGATAAAGCATATTCCAATGCCAAACCCGGTAACGTCACCGGGTTTGTGGAAAAGAACCCGAAGTGCCTGTTGCTGTTCGATGAGATCGAAAAGGCGCATCTGAACGTCATCCACCTGTTCCTGCAGATGCTGGATGCCGGTCGTCTGCGCGATAACTATACCGATACCGAGGTATCGTTCCGCGATGCGATCATCATTTTCACCACCAACGCCGGCAAACAACTGTACGACAATGCCGAAAGCGGCGATTTCTCCGGTCTGTCGCGTAAGGTGATCCTGAACGCGCTGAAGAAGGATATCAATCCTACCACCGGCGCACCGTTTTTCCCGGCGGCCATTTGTTCGCGTTTTGCGTCCGGCAACGTGGTGATGCTCAATCACATTGCCGCGCACAATCTGCGTGAGATCGCCAAGCGCGAGGTGTGCCGCCACGCCACCAACTTCGAAAACGAGATCGGCATCAAGGTCGAGATCGACGAGCAGGTATACACGACGTTGCTGTTTGCCGAGGGCGGCACGGCCGATGCCCGTACCATCCGCAGCCGCTCGGAGATCTTCTTTGATGACGAGCTGTTTGAGTTGTTCCGTATGATCGCCGCCGATGAAAAGGTCGGTCGCATCGAGGATCTGGAAAGCATTAAGGTCGAGCTGGAGCTGCCGACGAACGATCCGGAGCTGAGCGTGCTGTTTGGCTCGCCGGATCGCCAGAAGATCATGGTTTACGCCGCCGCTGATACGACGGAGACCTGCCACGCCAAATACGGTGAATGTGATTTCCTCAATGCGCAGGATATCGGCACCGCCAACGGCTTGTTCAGCAATAACGATATCCACTTCATTATTTTGGATATTACCCACGGTGCACGTGGCGAGCAGAACTATTTGAATATCGAAGACGTCGATTCTGCGGCGCGCGATTTCCTTTGGTATATCCGTGCATCCCATCGTGACGTACCGGTGTATCTGCTGGAGAAACCGACACGTACCTTCAATGCCGAGGAACGCATCTCCTTCCTGCGTATGGGTGTGCGTGGCATCGTCACGTTGGACGACAGCTTTGCCGAGACCGTTTCGACCATCAGTGAACAGCTTCACCAGCAAAACAGCATGAACAGCCTGGCCAAGGCCAACAAGGTCGTTTCTTACCAGACGGCTCAGTATTTGACGGATGGCGGCAAGGTGGCGCATATCAAGCTGTTCGACTTTGAAATGAGCGTGGCGGTGGATGCCGAGGATTCCAAGAACATCCTCAGCAACGTGTCCAAGCCGAACGTGCGCTTCGATCAGGTGATCGGTGCGAAGGATGCCAAAGAGGAACTGCAGTACTTTGTGCAGTATCTGAAAAATCCGAAGAAATATATGGGCACCGGCGTGCGTCCGCCCAAGGGCGTTTTGCTGTACGGCCCGCCCGGCACGGGTAAGACCATGCTGGCCAAGGCGATGGCCAGCGAATCGGACGTGACCTTCATCACGGCCGAGGGTAACCAGTTCCTTAAGCGCTACGTGGGCGAGGGCCCCGAAACGGTGCACGAGCTGTTCCGTACCGCCCGTAAATATGCGCCGGCCATTCTGTTCATTGATGAGATCGATGCCATTGCCAAAGAGCGTACCGGTAGCGATAACGCTGTGGGCGAAGAAACGCTGACGGCGCTGTTGGCCGAGATGGATGGTTTCAAAAACGATCCGTCCAAGCCGGTGTTTGTGCTGGCCGCCACCAACTTCGAGGTAGAGCCGGGCAGTAGCAAGAGTCTGGATGCCGCGTTGATGCGTCGTTTTGACCGTCGTGTGTTTATCGACCTGCCGGACCGTGACGACCGTATGCGGTATATGCGCATGAAGCTCTCGAGCCATAAGGCGTTTGATGTCAGTGAGGAAAAGCTGGAGAATATCGCTGTACGTTCCACCGGCATGAGCTTGGCTCTGCTGGAATCGGTGTTTGAGCTGGCATTGCGTTCGGCTATCCGCGACGGTAGCTGTAAAGTGACCGACAAGGTGCTGGACGAGGCGTTCGAGACCTTCAATCACGGTGAGGAGAAGGAATGGAACGAGGAACACCTGGAGCGTGTGGCGCGCCATGAATCGGGCCATGCCTTCCTGTGCTGGCAGAGCGGCGAGACGCCGTCGTACCTCACGGTGGTAGCCCGTGGCAACCACGGTGGGTATATGCGCCATGATGATAATTCGGGCAAGTCGATCTATACGCGTGAGGAGCTGCTGGCAAAGATCCGCACCTCGCTGGGTGGTCGTGCCGCCGAGCTGGTGTATTACGGTCCGGAGGACGGTGTTTCCACCGGCGCCAGTGGCGATCTGCAATCCGCTACTTACTATGCACAGCAGATCCTCTGCACCTTTGGTATGGATGCCGATTTCGGTCTGGCAGTCGTTGATCCGAAGGCAATGCAGATCGGCAGCATTGCTCCCGATGTACGCCTGGAGGTCAACAAGATCCTCGCGCGTGAGATGGAGAAGTCCGTGCAGTTGATTGAGCAAAACAAGGCCGCTGTTGATGCGTTGGTCGACGTGCTGAAGGTGAAAAACCACATGACCGGTCCGGAGATAAACGAACTGCTGAAATCTGTCTGCGGTCAGAACGGCTGAGAAAGGGCAAAGCATGAATAATCTGGATATGTATACCGAGAGCTTCAAGCTGAAACTGGAAAAGTTCCTGCTTGGATGCGACGCGATCGAAGAGCTGGGGCTGTGGGATAAAGAGCAATATGGCGAGATGGACGTGTTTTATCAAAACGACCTTGTCAGCGTTATTATCCGCCTGATTGCCGCCGACGGTGTGATCAGCGGACGGGAAGTGGATTATCTCAATAAAAACTTCGGGTTTTCCTATAGCATCGCAGAGCTGCGCGACGTATACCAAAACTGCCGCGAGGAAATCGGTCATTCGTTCGATGAGACCTTCGAAAACGGTATCACGCTGATGCGTTCCATCAACGAAAAGCTGGCGGATGCTTATAAAGAGCTTCTCGGCTTGATCTGTGACATCATCATTGAGAGTGACGGTGTCGTAACAGAAACGGAGCAGGAGGAAGTCAAGCGCCTGAAAGCTCTGTAAAAACCAATGACAAAAACCGGTTGCCTTTTTGGCAACCGGTTTTTGCTCTTTTCGTACGACAATTTTTTCCAAGCCAAATAATAACGCTGTCATTTCAGAGCGGAGAATGTCGTATTCACGTATATCTGCACCTATTTGCTCGTTCGATTATTTCCAATTTTTTCCAATTTACTATTGCATATATTTCCAAAATATGGTATTATTCCATTGTCGACAGACGATCATGCTGTCAAAAGAGCAGAGGTTGTGACGACAGACCGGCTGATTGATGAAGAAATCTTGTTGTAAGGAGAAAAATTATGGAGAAAAAATGTAAAGTGCTGTTGGCAGACAACAGCGAAGGATTTGGCAAACCCTGTGTCCGCGCCATGCGTGCTCATGGATTGGATGCCGAGTGTAGCGAAAAGGATGGGCGTCAGTTGTTGGACGTGATACTCAAAACACGCCCGGATGTCGTCGTTATGGATATGTTTTTGCCGACGCTGGATGCGATCGGCGTCATGAAAAGTGTAAAATCGCACATCATGTCCAGTCTGCCGCGGTTTATTGTGATGTTCGGCTTTGATAATCCTGCGCTGGAAAGCGAAGCTATGGCGGCCGGTGCAGATTACTTTTTTCTTAAACCGTTCGATTATAGCGAGATGGCTGAGCGCATCCTCACGCTGTATAGCGTGCGCACCACCGCCGTGGCCGCACCGGTCAGCTCGGGGCGTGTGAGCAGCCTGGAAATGCGTGTGACCGACATCCTGCATCAGGTAGGTGTGCCGGCGCATATCAAAGGCTACCAATACCTGCGCGACGCGATCCTGATGGCGATCGACGATGAGGATATCATCAACGCCGTCACCAAGCGCCTGTATCCGGACGTCGCTAAAAAGCACGGCACCACATCCTCACGCGTCGAGCGCGCCATCCGTCATGCCATTGAGGTCGCGTGGGACAGAGGCGACGTGGAGATACTGAATTCCTATTTTGGGTATACCATCCATTCTACGCGTGGCAAGCCCACCAACTCGGAATTCATTGCGATGATTGCCGACAAATTCCGCCTGCAGCTGAAAGTTGGCTAACAAAAACAGCTTTATCCATTGCGGATAAAGCTGTTTTTGTATTTTCAGAAAAAAATATCAATTATTATAAAAAAAGACAAGACATTTGTGTGGCTTTCTGTTATACTGATATTAAAGCTGATTTATAGGGGGATGCGCTGCATGAAACGCTTGCACCTGGTTTGTAACGCACACTTAGATCCTGCCTGGATGTGGGATTTTCCGGAAGGCCTTACCGCCGCTTTGGCTACGTTTCGTTCGGCGGCAAATCTGTCGGAAGAATACGATTTTATCTTTTGCCATAATGAAGTGATTTTGTACGAGTGGGTTGAAGAGCACGATCCGGCTCTGTTTGCCCGTATCGTCGAATTGGTTAAAGCCGGCAAATGGCATATCATGGGCGGCTGGTATCTGCAGCCGGATTGCCACATGCCGTCTGGCGAGAGCTTCGTGCGCCAGATTTTGGCGGGTCAACGCTATTTCCAAGAGAAATTCGGTGTCCGTCCGACTACCGCCATCAATTTCGATTCGTTCGGGCATTCGCGCGGTTTGGTGCAGATTTTAAATAAATGCGGATACGATAGTTATCTGATCTGCCGCCCGATGCCGCAGATCACCTCCACCGTGCTGCCGGATAACCAGTTTAACTGGGTGGGCTACGACGGCAGTAAGATCAAATGCTGCCGCATCGGTGATGAGTTTATGTACACCACCGACAAAGCGCAGGCCAAGACCTTTATTCCGAAGAAAGCGGAGTGCTGGATGGGGCACGAGACCGGTGTGGCGCTGTGGGGCATTGGTAACCATGGCGGCGGTCCGTCGCGCATTGACCTGGCCGATGTAGGGGATCTTATTGCCGAGACGAAGGATTATCAGATCCTGCACAGCACTCCGGAACAATTCTTCTCCGAGGTGCATCCCACCGCCGATTACGCCGGCACGCTAACGCATTTTCTGGTTGGCTGCTATTCGTCGGTAAGCAGTATCAAGCAGGCACATATCGAGCTGGAGAACAAGCTG
Source organism: Clostridia bacterium (assembly GCA_017481085.1). GTDB lineage: Bacteria > Bacillota > Clostridia > Oscillospirales > Acutalibacteraceae > RGIG426. The sequence goes on from JAFUPS010000096.1 coordinate 9,787, forward strand.
TTCGCCACCGAGAAGATCTGTGCCATTGCCGATATGAACGGTCATCACGACGTGTGGGACGAAAAAGCCTTCCGTGAAGCGGAAAAAGCCCTGCTCACCATCGAATTCCACGATGTGCTGTGCGGTACAACGGCCGAGGACGGCGTGCGCACCACGTTGGAATATGCCAAGCATGCCGTGCATCTGCTGAATACTCAGTACACCAAGGCGTTCCTGCGCCTGATGGAGGATGAGACGCCGACCGATCCGTGCACCTATCCCATCGTGGTATTCAATCCGGCACCGTACGAGATCGAAACGGTGGTGGAGGTGGAATTCCTCAATTTGTCCGCCATTGCCAGCGATACCGAGCATTGGCGCGTGGTGCTCACGCGTGACGGCGAGGAGATACCGCACCAGATTCTCAAGGAGCTGTGCAACATTAACTACGATCGCCGCAAGCGTGTGGCGTTCAAGGCCAAACTGAAGCCGATGGGCACTACCCGGTTTGTGGCAACCACCGTGCGCGAACCGCTTCTGCCAAAGGTGGAAACGTCAGCAGATACCGATGACATCGTGTGGTCGGATAGCTGTAAGACGGTACGCATCAGCCGCCAGACCGGTTTGTTGGAAAGCTTTGTGATGAACGGCAAAGAATACCTTGCCGGCGGCGCGTTCCAACCGGTCATGTAT
>JAFUPS010000097.1 GCA_017481085.1 Clostridia bacterium
CGCTTATCATGGGCCAGGCGAAGGATATGGGCTATGCCCCGAAGATCTTCGGCGTTGACGGTATGGACGGTATTCTGACCATGAAGGGCTTTGAGCCGTCCATGGCGGAAGGCGTTATGCTGCTCACCCCGTTCTCGGCGGACGCTGAGGATGCGAAGGACTTCGTGACCAAGTACCAGCAGAAGCACGGCGACGTGCCGAACCAGTTTGCGGCGGATGCGTACGACTGCGTGTATGCGATCTACGAAGCGCTGACCGAGAACAACGTGGATCCGGTTGGCATGAGCGCCGAGGATCTGTGCAAGAAGATGATCGAGATCTTCTCGGGCGGTTTTGCGTTTGACGGTCTGACCGGCACCGATATGACCTGGTCGGCGACCGGCGAAGTGACCAAGGCCCCGAAGGGTATGGTCATCTCCGAGACCGGCAAGGATGACGAAGGCAAGGCTATCTACGGCTATGTCGGTATGGACTAAGTCTGCTATCGGATAATGCAGTAAACCTACGGGGGAACTGCCGTCGTTTGGCGGCAGTTCCCCACTGTGGTTTTTCCGGATAGCCCTTGTTGAGCTGTCTGCGGTGCAAACGGCTGAACAACGGTTATCCGAATACAAGGAGGAGGAAACAGCGATGACCTTTTTATCGCATTTGATCAACGGTCTGAGCCTTGGCAGTATCTATGCCATCATCGCATTGGGCTACACCATGGTGTACGGCATTGCGAAGATGCTGAACTTTGCGCACGGCGACGTTATCATGATCGGCGGCTACATTAGCTTTGTGGTCGCATCGGAGCTTGGATGGGGGGCTATTCCGGGCATTCTGCTGGCAATCGTGGTATGTACGGTGCTGGGCATTCTGATCGAGGGCTTGGCCTATAAACCGTTGCGTGGCGCCTCGTCGCTTGCCGTGCTGATCACTGCTATCGGTGTTTCGTATTTTCTGCAGAACGCGGCGTTGCTCATCTGGTCGCCCGACCCGATCGTGTATCCGTCGCTGATTGACATTCCGTGGCTGTCGTTTGCAATCGGCGAGCTGAAGATCTCGTCGGTAACGGTGGTGACGGTGCTGTGCTGTGTGCTGGTCATGATCCTGTTGACGCTGTTTATCAACAAAACCAAAATGGGCAAGGCCATGCGCGCGGTATCGGAGGATAAAGGTGCGGCGCAGTTAATGGGTATCAACGTCAACCGCACCATTTCGGTCACCTTTGCCATCGGCTCCGGCCTGGCGGCGGTTGCCGGTGTGTTGCTGTGCTCCGCTTACCCGGTGCTGACACCCACGACCGGCGCGATGCCCGGTATCAAGGCGTTTACGGCCGCGGTGTTCGGTGGTATCGGCTCTATTCCGGGTGCGATGGTCGGCGGTATCCTCATGGGTGTGATCGAGACGTTCGCCAAAGCCTACATCGGTACCGAGCTGGCCGATGCCATTGTGTTCGGTGTGCTCATCGTCATCCTGCTCGTCAAGCCGGCCGGCTTGCTCGGCAAGCAGGTCACCGAGAAAGTTTGAGGTGGGCGATATGAAGAAATTAAACGTGAAAAAAAGCACGATGCAGGGCTTTATCAACTACGCCATTATTGCGGTGTTTTTCCTGCTCTGCGGCCCTGTGAACGATGCGGCGGGCTTCCTGTCGCGCAGTCTGGAGGGTCAGCTGATCCCGATCTGTGTGTATATCATCATGGCGGTCTCCCTCAACCTGGTCGTCGGTATTTCCGGCGAGCTGAGCCTTGGTCATGCCGGCTTTATGAGCATCGGCGTGTTCTCGGGTGCGGTGGCGGCCGGTCTGCTGCAGGACAGCGTGCAGAGCGAGCCGATCCGTCTGTTGGTTGCGGTGTTGGTCGGTGCGGTGCTGGCCGCGTTCTTCGGTTTCCTTATTGGTATTCCGGTGCTTCGCCTGCGCGGTGACTATCTAGCGATCGTCACGCTGGCGTTCGGCGAGATCATCAAAAATATTCTCAACTGCCTGTATATCGGTCTGGATGGCGACGGTCTGCACTTTGCGTTTATCGACGTCAGCCGCGTGCAACTGGACGAGACCGGCCGATTCCTTATCAACGGTCCGCAGGGTGCCGCCGGGCAGGATAAGACGGCCACCTTCCTGGCCGGTGCGCTGTTGGTCATCTTTGCGTTGATCGTGGTGCAAAATCTCATCAACAGCAGGACCGGCCGTGCGATCATGGCTATCCGCGATAACCGCATTGCGGCGGAAGCCTGCGGTCTTAACGCTACGCGCTACAAGATGATCGCATTTGTGGTGGCGGCGGCGCTGGCCGGTGCGGCCGGTGCGCTGTACGGTCAGAATTTCGCGGCGGTCACCCCGGCGAAGTTCGATTTCAATACCTCCATTCTGGTGCTTGTGTTCGTCGTGTTTGGCGGCATGGGTAACATCACCGGCTCGATCATCGCGGCGGCGGTGCTCACCGTGTTGCCGGAGCTGTTGCGTGAGTTCCAGGATTACCGTATGCTCATCTATGCGATCGTGCTGATCTTGGTGATGATCGCTACCAATAACCCGGCGATCCGCGGTTGGATCGACCAGGCGTTTGCTTGGGTGAAGAAGATCGTTGCCGGCAACAAGGGGAAGGAGGCTGAAAACGATGGCGACTGATAAACGGCAGGAGACCAAATTGGTCGAAGTCCCGAGCCCCAACAAAATTCCGGAGCGCGATATTGGCAAAGCCCCCATTCTGGAGGTGGCACACCTTGGTATTGATTTCGGCGGTCTGACGGCGGTGGACGATTTTAACATCGCGATCGGCCGCACCGAGATCGCCGGTCTTATCGGCCCGAACGGTGCTGGTAAAACCACGGTGTTTAACCTGCTCACCAAGGTGTACGAGCCGACGCGCGGCACCATTATGCTGGACGGAAAATCCACCCACGGCATGAATACCGTGCAGGTCAACCGTGCCGGTATTGCCCGTACCTTCCAAAATATCCGCTTGTTCGATAAGCTGTCGGTGGAGGACAACGTACGCATCGGCCTTTCTAACCACATGCACTACAATACCGCCGAGGGCATTTTCCGTTTGCCGGCGTATTGGAAAGAGGAAAAGAAGGCGCACGAGCGTGCGTTGGAGCTGCTGTCGATCTTTGATATGCAGGATCTGGCAGAGGTGCCGGCCGGCTCGCTGCCGTACGGTGCGCAACGCCGTTTGGAGATCGTGCGTGCGCTGGCAACCGAGCCAAAGCTGTTGCTGCTGGATGAACCGGCAGCCGGTATGAACCCTTCGGAAACCGCCGATCTCATGGAAAATATCCGCAAGATCCGCGACGAATTCCAAATTGCCGTCATGCTCATCGAGCACGATATGAGCCTGGTGATGAATTTGTGCGAGGGTATTGCGGTGCTGAACTTCGGTAAGATCATCGCCAAGGGTACGCCGAGCGAGATCCAGAACAATCCCGAAGTCATTGAAGCCTACCTGGGCAAGCAGAAGGAGGGCTGACGATGAGTTTGTTAAAAGTAGACG
>JAFUPS010000098.1 GCA_017481085.1 Clostridia bacterium
CTGGACGCCCTGCGAGAAGCCCTGGTCGCGGTGGACGATTTGGGCGAGGAATAACGGCAGGGGCGGAGCGGCGCGGGCGTTGCTCCCTACGGAAAGAGATCGTTCGGGCTTTGCCCTCTGGCGGACAAGACGGGCGGCAGATTGCCGTTGCTACGGTTGCCTCGATCATTACGAATTTACGAAAGGATATCGCGATGAAAACCATTATTTTAGCCTCTCAATCACCGCGCAGACGGGAGATCTGCGCACAGCTCGGCATTCCGTTTACGGTGTGTCCGGCACAGTCCGAAGCACCGTTTGACCCGACGCTGTCGCCGCAAGAAGCGGTGAAGGCCATTGCCCGTTCCAAGGCAGAGGAGATTGCTGCCACCCATCCGGGCGAGGTGGTGCTCGGGTCGGATACGGTGGTAGCGATAGACGGCGTCATCCTCGGCAAACCGAAGACCGAAGCGGATGCCGCCGCCATGCTGCGGTCGCTTTCGGGACGCACTCATCAAGTGCTCACCGGCGTATGGGTGGTGGACGAGGATGGCAACGGCGACGGCTTTACCTCGGTGGCATCGGTCAAATTCGCCGATATGTCGGATGCGGACATTGCGGCGTATATCGCCACCGGCGAGCCGATGGACAAAGCCGGTGCATACGGCGTGCAGGGGATCGGTGCCCGGTATATCGAGGGAATTATGGGCGATTTTTACACCGTGATGGGTCTGCCGGCCTCTACCTGGCGGTTTTTGCAGGTACGGTTCGGAAAAAATTTTTAAGTTTACAAAAATTTTGCTTGTACTATCGCGCGCGAGCGTATATAATATAGAGTGCGAATATATGAAATATTTTTCCTCACAGAAAGGATGTCAATAGGCTATGGGTATTTTCAATATGTTCAACAAGAATATCGGTATCGACCTAGGTACCGCCAACACGCTGGTGTATCTGCACGGCAAGGGGATCGTCATGCGCGAGCCGTCGGTCGTGGCGGTGGATGTGAAGCGTTCGGTCGTGCTGGCTGTCGGTAGCGAAGCGAAAGAGATGATCGGCCGCACGCCGGGCTCTATTTCCGCTGTGCGTCCGTTGAAGGACGGCGTGATCGCCGATTTTGAAGTGACCGCCGAAATGCTGCGCTATTTCATCCGCAGTTCCACGCGCACCGCGTTTTTGCGCAGCGCACGCCTGGTCATCTGCATTCCGTCCGGCGTGACGGAGGTGGAACGCCGCGCGGTGGAAGACGCGGCAACCAGCGCCGGTATCCGTCGCGGCAACGTCAAGCTCATTGAAGAGCCGATGGCCGCCGCGCTTGGCGCCGGGCTGAAGGTGGACGAGGCCTCGGGTGTGATGGTCGTCGACATCGGCGGCGGCACCTCGGAGGTGGCGGTCATCTCGCTGGGCGATATCGTGGCGGCGTGCTCGGTACGTACTGCCGGTGACGATTTCGATGAAGCGATCATCTCGTATATCAAGAAGAAGTTCAACCTGCTCATCGGTGAACGCACCGCCGAGGAGATCAAGATCAAGATCGGCTCGGCATTCCCCTACGAGGGCGAGACCTCGATGGAGATCAAGGGTCGCAACCTGCTGGACGGTCTGCCCAAGAACGTGACCATTACCTCGGAGGAAGTGCGCGAGGCGCTGACCGATTCGGTTTCCACCATCGTGGATGCCATTCGCTCGACGCTGGAGACCACGCCGCCGGAGCTGGCCGCCGATATTATCACCAACGGCATCACGCTGACGGGTGGCGGCGCGCTGTTGCGCGGTCTGGATGAGCTCATCCACCGCGAGACCGGCATGCCGGTGCACATTGCGGAAAATCCGCTGGATTGCGTGGTCAACGGTACCGGCAAGTGCCTGGATACCGGCGTTACCTCAAATTTCCGCACCAACCGATAATCACCGAAGCAGACCGCTTTTTGCCGCGGTCTGCTTTTGTGGATTTTTATAGGGTGAGGCAAATGTAGGGTGGAGGCAAACCTCCGTCCTACGGTAACCATAAAATTCTGCATTTTTTACGAAAGGCGGCGAAGCTGCATGAAGACCTTTTTCAAAAGCGTAGGCTTTAAGATTTTGTGCGTGATCGCCGCGTTTTTGCTCGGCATCATGATCTACGGCGGCGCTTCCGGTGGGCTGACCAGCGTGCCGGCGGCCATTTCCGGCGCCATCATCACGCCGCTGCAATCGGCGTTTTCGGCAGTGGGAAATTGGTTTGGCGACGTGTTCAGCTTTGGTCAAAACGGCCGGTTGCAAGCGCAGATCAAAGAGCTGGAGGCCGAGATCGCCAAGCTGCGCGAGCAGCAGGTGGAGTTAGATGAGCTTCGCCGCAAAAACGAGCTGTACTCGCAGTTTTTGGAGTTGAAGGAACAGCATCCCGAATATCAATTTGTGGATGCAGACGTCATTGCCACCGATCCGTCCGACCCGTATAACAATTTCACCGTAGGGCAGGGCTCGATCGCCGGCATCAAGGTAGGCAATACGGTCATCACGCCGCAAGGTCTGGCCGGTGTTGTGTATGAGGTCGGACCTAACTACGCCAAGGTGCGCAGTTTGCTTGACCCGGGCTTGCAGATCAGCGCGTACGACAGCCGCACACGCGAAGACGGTCTGCTCACCGGTAACCTGGAGCTGGCGCTGGACGGCAAGCTCAAGCTCTCGCAAATGGACCGTGATATCACCGCTTCGGCCGGGGATATCATCGTCACCTACGGCGGAAGCTACCCCGAAGGCCTGCTCATCGGCACGATTGCCGAAATCGGGGCGGAGACCGACGGTCTTTCCAAATACGCGGTCATTAACCCGTTTGTAAACGTCGGCACCATCAGCGAGGTGTTTGTCATCGTCAACTACGAGGACACCACCGTGCCGCAAGAATAAGGGGGAGTTTTTGGTGAAAAAGACTTCCTTTCAACAAGGCAACGCCGCGCTGGATTGGGTACAGACTCGCTACTTAAGCTGGACCGCGTGGGGCTTGCTCATCGTGTTATTTGCGCTGTTGCAGGCGATGCCGCATTTGGCGATCGCCGGCGCGCGGCCGTTGTTTCTTATTCCGCTGGTGGTGGGGATCGCGCTGTTTACCGGTCCTATCGGCGGCGCGGCGGCCGGTATTGCCGCCGGGCTGTTGTGGGATCTGTATGCCGATCACGTTTTCGGCTTTAACGGGCTGGTGTTGATGATCATCGGCTGTGTGGTGGGACTGCTCATCTGGCTTTTGCTCCGCAACACATGGCTGACGGCGTGGTTGCTTTCCGTCTGTGCGGTACTGGCACAGGTGTTGCTGGAGTGGATCTTCTGCATAGCCTTTGCCGGCGAGCCGGATGCATGGCTGATTTTGTGGCATATCATGTTGCCCAACGTGCTGTATACCGTCATCATCTCACCGCTGTTTTATTGGTTGACGCGCGGCGTGGTGCGGTTGCTCAAGCGCCGGGTGTGACCGCAAAGAGGGACAACCTTCCATCCGCCTGCGGCTGCCACCCTTCCTTACACAGGGTGGGCCTCGGTGGAGGCAAGCCTCCGCTCTGCTTTGCTTGAAACACGCGTTATTACGCATTTTACGAAAGGAGTGGCCGCGTGATGGACAGACCTTTTGCCGGGCGTACCGTGCACCCCAACCGCCGCACCGCGGCCATTGCCATCTTTATGGCGGTCGTGCTGTTTTTGTACGCTGTGCGGCTATTCCAGATTCAGGTGACCGATGCAGAAACGTATGCCGCGCAGGGCGGCAATGCCGCCGGCATCACCTTGCCTATTGAGCCGACACGCGGCGAGATTCTTGACCGCAACATGAACGAGCTGGTGGTCAACACCACCACCTACACCATTTTGTTCGACAAGATCTACTGGCCGTCGGGCAGCAGCACCGAGGCACGCGAAAAGCAAAACGATGCTATTTTGCGGTTGACCGACCTGCTGACCACAGCTAATGAAAGCTGGAACGACGTATTGCCAATTTCAAAAACCTCCCCCTATGTTTTTGAGGAAGGGCGCGAGGACGATATTCAGGACTTAAAAGCATTACTGCGATTAGCACAGTATGCCACGGCCGATAACTGTATGGCCGCTTTAATAGAGCGTTATGATTTGCAAAAATATACCCCCTCGCAACAGCGCGTGCTGGCCGGGGTGCAGGTGAGCATGGAGCTTGCCACCTTTACCGCCTCGTCACCGTATGAGTTTGCGCCATCGGTCTCCAAGCAGACCTCGTATGCAGTGGGCGAGGCTTCGGCGACGTTACCGGGTGTCAACGTTACGCTCACACCCACACGGTCGTACGTTAATGGCGATCTCGCTTCGCACCTTATCGGTACAGTGGGCCTTCTGTCGGCAGAGGAATACGAACAACGCAAGGAGCAGGGCTATTCCTATAACGATGTCATCGGTAAGTTCGGCGTGGAACAGGTGATGGAAGAGGCGCTACGCGGTACCGAGGGTGTGCGCACGGTACACAAGGATGCCGAGGGCACGGTCACCGGTGAAGAAGTGACCACCGAACCAACCCCCGGTGCAACCGTCGTGTTGACACTGGATGCGGCACTTCAGCGCAAAGCGCAGGATGCACTGACGGCCGAAATCGCTGCGTTGCGCGCGCAGAAAGAGGGGACGGCCGGGCAGGACGTGCGAAGCGGCAGTGTGGTGATGCTGGACGTAAAAACCGGCGGCACGCTGGTGTGCGCTACCTGGCCTAACTACGAGCTGGCGTCGTATTACGAAAACTACAATGCGTGGCAGGCCAACCCGGACAAGCCGATGTTTAACCGGGCACTGCAGGGCGCGTTTGCTCCCGGCTCGACCTTTAAGATCTCGGTGGCGATCGCGGCGCTTTCGCAGCATACACTGACCGCCAAGCAGACCATTTATTGTGGCGGCGCA
>JAFUPS010000099.1 GCA_017481085.1 Clostridia bacterium
CGTATCCAGTGTATCACGCCCTCGGTCACCGTAGCCATACCCGGTGGTGGGAACAAAATGACTTTCGCTGATGTTGTGGCGGATAAACCCGGCCAACACCTTTTGCTGATTGTATTCGGTCACCGCATCAATGCGCTCGAACATCTCCTTGGCTTCGGCCAACGCCGCATCCGAGACGGTCTTTAGCGCCGCATCTACTTGAAAAAATTCCATACTTTTTACCTCTTTATCGTGTCACTTGCCCGTATCGCCCGGCCGGAATAAATCCCAACCGCGCATACAGCGCTTCGGCACGTTCGTTTTTGGGGGAGAGCCACACGGTCTTGCCCTCGGCTTGTCCGAACGCTGCCAACGTGGTCACCAATCTTCCGGCGTAGCCTTTGCCGCGATAGGGCGGCAACGTCGCCACCGCCCCAATGAGCATGGCGCTGTCATCTTCGGCTGTGGTCATTGCTACCGCTACGACCTCGCCGTTTTCGTAAATGCCCATCAACCGGCACAGCCCGTGCCGCCACCGATGGGAAACGTCGGCATACCACGCGTCAAACGGCGGCAGCGTATTGCCGAATACGGTCTCGATGACCGGCCAGTATTCACGCGGTGTGATGGCTGTCACCGCCGCATCGGCGGTCATGGCACAGCCCGGCGTCATCACGTTTCCGCACACCGCTTCGGTTTCCCACATATCAGCCAGCAACCGGGCGTTGTGCTCGTCGGTACGCACGCGCCGCACCGATGGGTCCATGGTGAGAAATAACCGCGCCTCGTCGCTGTCGCCGCACAGTACCGCATCGCCGTCCATGATGGCAAAAGCGGTGTTGTCGCCGCTGTATATCTTCAAAAACGGTGCGTCAACACCGTAGGCGGCAATCAGAGAGCGCAGCTTCAAAGCGGCTTCGCCGGAAAATCCCTCCGGTTGCCGGCCGGGACCGACAGCGGCGATCATACGGCTTGTCCCTCCGTTGCGCCGGACGCGCTTTGCAAAGTCGGGTCGTTCATCTTCCGCGACTCCTTTCTTAGTTAGAGCATACGCTATCATTATAATCCCTTTTCGCACAAAGTGCAAACAAAAATACCATAAAAATGCCGCTAATCGTGAAATTTTTTTAAACGTTTGGGATTTTGCTTGCAAAACCGTGCATAAGCGGCTAAAATGTGAGAGGAAGCTATCAAGTAAAAGGAGCGATCTCATGTTCTATTATGAAGGACAAGCCTGCCCGGTTTGCGGCAAAGCTTTTGAGGAGACGGATGATATCGTCTCCTGCCCGGAATGCGGTGCGCCGCATCATCGTGCTTGCTGGTTGGCGGCAGGGCATTGCCATTTTGCCGACCGTCATGGCACACCGGAGCAATGGACCCGTCCGGAAGCCGATACCGCGACAGAGGAGCCGCCGGTCACCGAGCCGGAGACGTCGGAGGAGCAATCGCCGGTCGAAGAGGAAGAGGGGCGTCGCTGTCCGCATTGCGGCAAAAACAACCCCACCTATTCGGAGTTCTGCTCGCGCTGCGGTCGGCCGCTGGTGGAGCAGGATTGGACACCGCCGCCTTATCGCAATCCCGGCGCGGCGTATACACCGTTTCATGCCCCGGGTGTGGACGATACGGGCTCGGTTGCACGGGACGCTCTGTTGGATGACGATGTCACCGCCCGTGAGGCGGCAATGGTCGTTGGCACCAACCAACGCTATTATCTGCCACGGTTTGAGAAAATGCGCAACGAGGATAAGATGGTCTCGTGGAACTGGGTGGCATTTCTCTTCCCGGCACCGTGGCTGTTCTACCGCAAGAATTACGTGGCCGGTTCGATCGTGTTGGCGTTGCAGGTGACCGTGGTCGTACTGCTGTCGTTGCTGATGGAGCCGTTTATGGTGCAGTCGGAGACGCTGATGCAGGCGTTCGCATCCGGTGATCTTACGGCTACACAGTATCTGTCACAGTATCAAATGCTGGTCGATACGCACATGATGAAGCCGGCGGTGTTGATGCTGTCGGTGTTGCAAATGGTGCTCAACGTTGGTATGGGCATGCTTGGCAATTATATCTACCGTTGTGCGGTGATGAACCGTTGCCGCAAGCTCAAGACGGAATATCCGTCCGATTATGAAGCACGCCTGCCCATTGAGGGCGGTGTCACCGCCGGCTTGTTTGCCATGGCGTATTTTGTCGGCGAGTTTTTGCCGGCCTTGTTGCTTATGCTTTTCCAATAACGTAAAATCCGCAGAGAGCCCTCTGCGGATTTTTTATTGACGAAATTCGGTTTTTCGTTTATACTATATGGCAGAGAAACGGTGAGGAAAGGAGGGAAAAGGCCGTATGCGTGCGCTGACAAAGCTGGATTGGTTGATACTGGACGGCATCCGCAATCGGTTGTCCTGCCGGTTTCTGGACGTTGTTATGCCCAAGGTGTCCATGCTCGGCAACGGCGGTGTGATATGGTTGCTGGCCGCTACCGTGCTGCTGTTTTTTGATGCCAAGCTTGGTATGCGTATTTTCTGCGGCTTAGGTGTGGGTGCGTTGATATGCAATCTGTTGCTGAAACCGCTTATTCACCGTTTGCGCCCCTGCTGGCTCAACGACGAGGTCATGCCGCTCATTACCACGCCAACGGATTTTTCCTTCCCGTCCGGTCACACGCTGTCCTCGGCTATCGCTGCTACCGTGCTGGCGTTTGCCAGTCCGCTGTACGGCTGGATCGCCATTCCGATCGCCGCCTCCATTGCCTTTTCGCGCATGTATTTATACGTGCATTTTCCCAGCGATATTCTGAGCGCCTCGCTTATCGGCTCGGCCATCGGCGTGGCCGTCTGTCACATCCCGCTTCTGCATTAACCAACCCAAAAAGCCGCCCGAACGAGACAGCTTCTTTACGAAGTGCCTCGCTCGGGCGGCTTTTTCTTTTATCCTTCGATCTTTGCTTGCTTCTTTTTGCGGTAGAAAGCGAAATACCAAATGGCCAGCCCGGCGGCGATTACCAAAATCGCCGCGCCGCCACCGATCCACACGAACGGTGGCAAATTCTCCTTGCCCGGTTCGGTGGACGCATTGGTTGCGCTTGTCGTGGTCATACCGGGCTTACCGGACGTAGTGGTCGTGGTGGATACGGAATCGTCGTTACGGTCGGTCGTGGTAGTGGTAGTGGTCGTATTATTGACCGCCGTGGTAGTCGTGGTAGTTACGGAATCGTCGTTACGACCGGTCGTGGTGGTCGTCGTGTTGACCGTGGTGGTCGTCGTATTGTTGTTGCGGGTAGTGGTCGTGGTGGTCGTGGTGTTGACCGGTGCGTTACCGCTGCCTTCGCCGGAGGGAGAATCGTAATCCGCCGGGATATCCGCGCCAAACAGCAAGAAAGCAAGCTCCGGATAATCGACGAACACGTTGCGCGTGCCGGTGATGGCCTCTACCGAGTCGTTGCGGCCAAGCTCCCACGTATCCACGGGGTCAGCCTCCATCCATTCCAGCAGCACGGCCTTGCTTTCCATAACACCGGAAGAGCCCCACATTTTGGTGGTATTGCCCCAGCGGACGTACACGTAAAGGCAAATGCGCGCCACGTCGCCGCGCAGATCGTACTTACTGTTTTTGCTGTTGGGGTTAAAGTAGCCCGAACTTTTGCCAAAGGCTTTGTTGCCGCGGCTGGAGTTTTCGCTCACCGCGGTGGGACGCAGCATCATGATATCGTTTTCGCCGTTGCCGGAGGCATCTCCTTTGCTGTTGGGCCACACGTGCTCACGGTTCCAGGTATCACCGCTATCCCATTTCGGACCAATCGCTGCACCGGAATAAAACGACGAAATGGTTTTCGGGCTACCGCTGTTCTCACAGTCGGTGTAGCAATACTGATACCGGGTTTCGCCGTAACTGGTCTCATGTGTCTGCGCGTTCTTCATCAGCGTCTGCAGTTTCTTGTACAGCGCACTGCTCGGCACGGAAGAAATGCTGGATGAGCCGCTGTACGATGCCAGCTCGTCGTAGGTCACGCCGTTATCCTCGTAAAAATCCTCCGCGTTAGGGGAGAGGAAGGTGGCAAGCGTGCCGCGCGTACCCCAGTTGTAGATATATTTGCCGCTGTATACGTAGTTGACCGTTGCCGCCGATGCTGAGAAGCTCAGCGAAGAAAGCATGCCAACGCATACCGTCAGCACCAGCACCATCGGTAACAGACGTTTCAGAAGATGTTTCATATTGGTAATTCTCCTTTGCGGTTTTGTTCTATCCTAGCACATGGTTGTGCGTTATTTAACCGTATTCTTTTGTTTCTTCTCCAGCTTTCGCATAGGAACGATGCCGCATAACTGCGCAACCACGTCCGATAGCGCCAATATCACCATAAAGGCGATGCTCAGCTTGGGCACAGAGAAGGGGTAATCGACCATAATGTTGAGCGCAAAGCCGGAAAACATGGCCAGCGATGCCACACCAAGTGAATGTATGTGGCTGTCGTCTTGTTTCCACAGCCGCACGTTGGTGTTCACAAACCGAACGCACATCAGCACAAACGGCAGCAGTCCCAGAATACCGCCCTCCAGCAACAGCTCCAAAATGGCGTTGTGCGTGTGTGGCGTACCGTCGATCCCGGCGGCCTGAATAATATCCATGGCGTTGAGCGTACCGGCACCGTAGCCCAGCAGGGGGCGTTGTACGATCGCGTCCCAGGCGGCCTGCCAGGCGTCCAATCGTTTGTTGATAGCGATATCCTGCGAATCGATGGTTTCCAGCCGTTGCATAAAGGGGTTGGGGATCAGTACAAACAACAGCACCACTACCAGCACCACCACCAACGCGATGCGCGCATTTTTGGAGCGCCGGATGTTGAGTGCCAAAAACACGGCAATGGCCAGCAGTAATCCCAAGTAGCTACCGCGGGAGAAGGTAAACAGCACACCGAGCAGCGAGATCAGGATCATAATGCCATAGCCCCAACGCTCCGTTTTTCGCGCGGCTGTGACTGCACAGTACACGCCGAAAGGCAACAGCATCACTGCCAGCTGACCGTATAGATTGGGGTGGTTGAAGGTTGCCGC
>JAFUPS010000100.1 GCA_017481085.1 Clostridia bacterium
AAATCCTTTTCGACGTAGGTGTCTTCCACGATCGGGATCAGCTTATTCAGCAACGGCAGGCGAACGTGGCAGCCCTTGAGATGGGCATACCGCTCGTCCTCCGGGTGGATGGCAACGGCGGTATCACCGAGCATCGTTTCCGGACGGGTGGTGGCGAGCTCCAGCATTTCGCCGGTCTCCTCTACCGGATACAGCAGGTGCCAGAAGTTGCCGTTCTGCTCCTCGTATTCCACCTCAGCGTCCGAAATGGAGGTCTTGCAGACCGGGCACCAGTTGACCATACGGTTGCCCTGATAGATCAGCTTCTGCTCGTACAGACGCACGAACACCTCGCGCACGGCATTGGAGCAACCGTCGTCCATGGTGAAGCGCTCACGCTGCCAGTCGCAACTGGTGCCGAGCTTTTTGAGCTGGCTGACGATGCGGTTACCGTACTTTTCTTTCCACGCCCACGCACGCTCCAGGAATCCGTCGCGACCAAGCATATCCTTGGTGAGACCTTCCTCGCGCATAGCGGCCACGACCTTCGCCTCAGTGGCGATGGATGCGTGGTCGGTGCCCGGTACCCACAGTGCCGCATACCCCTGCATCCGTTTGAAGCGGATAAGGATATCCTGCATAGTGTTATCCATGGCGTGACCCATGTGAAGCTGACCGGTCACGTTAGGCGGCGGCATCACGATGGTATACGGTTTTTTGGAATGATCCACCGCCGTGTGGAAATAACCGCCATCCTGCCAGAATTGGTAGATACGGTCTTCCACCTCGCGGGGCTCATAGGTTTTAGCAAGTTCTTTTTTCAGCATAAGGAGAGACTTCCTTTATCAAAATATTAGCGGAACAGGGTGAGAAGAACACCGGCGGCCACAGCAGAGCCGATAACACCGGCCACGTTCGGGCCCATGGCGTGCATGAGCAGGAAGTTGGACGGGTTTTCCTTTTGGCCAACCGTTTGTGACACGCGGGCCGCCATCGGCACGGCGGACACACCGGCAGAGCCGATCAGCGGGTTGATGGAGTTACCGCCGGAGAGAGCGTTCATCAGCTTGGCGATAAGCACGCCGCTGGCCGTGGAAATGGCAAAGGCGACCAGACCAAGGGCAATGATCATCAGCGTCTCAAGCTTGAGGAAGTTCTGGCCGTTGGCGGTAGCGCCGACCGTGATGCCGAGGAAGATGGTGACGATGTTCATCAGCTCGTTTTGCGCGGTCTTGCACAGACGATCGACCACGCCGCATTCCTTAAACAGATTGCCGAGCATCAGGCAACCGATCAGCGGAGCGGCATCCGGCAGCAGCAGGACGCACACGACCGTAACCATGATCGGGAAGATGATCTTTTCGGTATGGGAGACCTTGCGCAGCTCCTTCATCACGATGTTGCGCTCACGCTTGGTGGTGAGGGCCTTCATAATCGGGGGCTGGATGATCGGAATAAGCGCCATGTAGGAATACGCGGCAACCGCAATAGCACCCAGCAGGTGCGGTGCGAGCTTGGAGGTAAGGAAGATGGCTGTTGGACCGTCCGCACCGCCGATGATACCGATGGACGCGGCTTCCTGCGCCGTAAAGCCCAGTGCGCTGGCACCGGCAAAGGTGACGAAGATACCCACCTGAGCCGCCGCGCCGAGCAACAGGCTCTTGGGGTTGGAGATCAGCGGACCAAAGTCGGTCATGCAGCCGATACCGAGGAAGATAAGCGGCGGATAGATGCCGAGCTTGACGCCAAGGTACAGCAGATCGAGCAGGCCGGGACCGCCTTCGATCTCCACCACGCCAACAAGGATCTCCTTGACCGTGTGGTCGCCGAGAAACACATCCGGGTGGAACATATTGGCGTTGGGTAAATTGGTGAGCAGCATGCCAAAGGCGATAGGCAGCAACAACAGCGGCTCAAACTGCTTTTTGATGGCTAAGTACAACAGAACAAACGAAACCAGGATCATCACCAGGTTCATCCAACCGTCGCCCTGGAAGAAGTACGCAAAGCCGGAGTTTTGGAGAATGCTCTCCACTGCTTTCCATAAGACTGTAAAATCCATGTTACTATCCTCCTATATCAGAACGGGCGCACGTTTTCGGCCGCTCCGGCCGAACCCCATGCCTTGCGGCTGGAGCTGCGTGTGATACGGCGGATGGTGAATTTGCCCTTGCCGAGGATGCAGGTGATCGCCGCCGCAATGGCTGCTACGACCGCCGGGCTGACGCCCTCCTCCACGACCGGCTCATTCTTCTTGACTTTCTCTTTCGGAGCAGATTTGATGATACGCTTTTTACCGGCGCCATCCCCTTTGTTACCGGCGGCATCCATGATCTTACCGAAAAGAAAAATGATCAGGCTCAGCAACACCAGCATCGCAAACACAATGGCAACACCGGTGATCACAGTCATCACCACGTCGCCGGTGGTCAGCCAGATCTTGCCGGCTTCGTCGCGCTCACCAAGCAAGGGTGTGTTGGCCGCCACGTTTGCCAATTGCCATACGTTCATAACTCTCACTCCTATTTTTCTATGCGTGAAGGAAATCCGAAGCTTCCCCATCTTAATCAAGTAGTTACAGTATACTGCAATCCGCCAAAAATTGCAACCGCTTTTTCGCGTAAAATCCGCAGTTTTTTTTATAAATTTCGGCAAGGTGGGTTTTCTTTTTGAAAACGACGTGATATAATGAGAAAAAATCTCATTTCCGGAAGGATGACCCATATGAAATATATCGTTGTTTTGTGCGATGGCATGGCCGACACGCCGGTAGACGCGCTTGGCGGCAAAACGCCGATGCAGGCGGCTCACAAGCCACACATGGATGCGCTGGCCAAAAAGGCCGAGGTAGGCACCACCACCTCGGTGCCGGACGGCATGGCGCCGGGCAGTGACGTGGCCAACCTCTCGATCATCGGCTATGACCCGGCCGGGTGCTACACCGGTCGTTCGCCGCTGGAAGCTGCCAACATCGGCATTGAGCTGGCGGATACGGACGTGGCGATGCGGTGCAATCTGGTGACGCTGTCGGACGAGGCAAACTACGCCGACAAGACGATGGTGGAGTACTGCGCCGGTGATATTCATACCGCGCAGGCCGACCGCATCATTCAAACGCTGCAGGCAGAGCTTGGCGGCGGTGAGTTCGATTTCTATACCGGCACCGCCTACCGTCATTGTTTGGTGTGGCACGGCGGCACCACCGAACTTGGTAAGATCACACCGCCGCACGACATCAGCGGTCGCGTGGTGGGCGATTATCTCCCCTCGCATCCGGCGGCGGCTAAACTACTG
>JAFUPS010000101.1 GCA_017481085.1 Clostridia bacterium
CCAGCCCAGAAAATCGCTGCCGGCACCCTTGCCGCTTGTCAGCGTTTCGTGAGCAGCCGTAACCGCCGCCTGCACCGTTTGCCATTCGTGTTCGCGGATAAACGGCGCTGCATAATGCGCATCAAATTTTACCATAATTTCAACTCTCCCTTTGATAGCGGCGGACAAAGTCGCTATTGTTGGTTTTATTGTACTATATTCTTGGCCGATTTGCAACCGTTTTTAAGCAATTTTTGAAAAATTTCACAAACTACCCACCAATCAGCGCCCATAACAACCGACGGAATGCGACGCCAAGTGTCAGCCGATCGACCGCCTCCGACGCGACCAGCGGATATTCGGCACACACCGACTCGCCCAGCAGCACCCGTACCGTGCCGAGCTTTTGCCCCTCCAGCACCGGTGCTTCCACGTCGGCGGCCAGCTCCAGCCGATAATCCACCAGCGACTCCTCCCCTTTGGAGAGCAACAGCGGTGTCATATCGCGCACGGTGACCGGCACCGATTCGCTCACGCCGTGCAACACCTTGACCGGCACAAGCTGCGCCGCGTCCACCACCGGCGTATATACGCTGTAATTGGCAAAGCCGTAATCCAGCAGTTGCCGTGCGCCGCCAAAGCGATCGTCGGTGGTGGCACACCCCAGCACCACCGCGCAAAACGCCACGCCGTCGCGCTCTGCCGTTGCCGACAGACAATGTCCGGCTGCCGCGGTCGTGCCGGTCTTGAGCCCCGTTGCGCCCTTGTAATACCGCACCAGCTTATTGGTGTTGACCAACTGCGATTCACCGCCGCGTAGCGTATCCATCCAAATCGTCGTATAATCGGTCACACGGTCATGCTGCATGAGTGCGCGTGACATGATAGCCACGTCCGCCGCCGAGGAATACGCCGTATCGTCCAAGCCGCTGCAGTCCTTAAACTGCGTATCCGTCATGCCGAGCTCCGCTGCACGCGCGTTCATACGCGCCACAAACGCCTCCACACTACCGCACAAATGCTCTGCCACCATGGCGCAGGCATCGTTGGCCGATACCACCGCAATGGCCTTGAGCAGGTCGTGGACCGACATCTGCTCCCCTTCCTCCAGCCAGATCTGCGAGCCGCCGTAAGCCGCCGCCGTCGCCGAACAGGTGAGCACGTCATCGGTAGACAGCGTGCCGCTGTCGATTGCTTCCATGATAAGCAGCATGGTCATAATCTTGGTGACCGACGCAATGGGCAGCTTTTCGTGGCTGTTTTGCTCAAACAACAGCGCGCCGGTGGACAACTCCATCAGCACCGCACCCTTGGCCTTGATTGCCAATCCCGCGGCGTTGGTCGGCACCTCAGCCTGCTGCCACGCCTCCGCTTCGGTTGCCAGAATGAGCGATTCCGGTGTTTCGCCCGAGCCTTGCTCGATGATCCAATCCGCCGAGGCCGTGGCGATATGCCCACCCATACACATCCATACCGCCAACGCCGCCAATATACTCCAAAACCGTTTCATCGTTATCCCCTCCGTTCGCCTCATTATACGAGCCAAATCCCCGCCGTATGCCGGGTGCTTGATTTTTTATAAAAAATACTGTATAATAAAGACGAATGTGCGCGAAAGGAGGCGAAGCGGTGATGAGACCCCTGATAAAACGGTTGTTGGCCGGTGCGGCCGCCGGCAGTTTGTTGCTGGTATTTTGCACCGCTTCGGCAACCGAAATATTGCGCGGCGACATAAACGGCGACGGCGTGATCAACAGCGCCGACCAACGGTTACTACTGCAGGCGCAGGGTGGCAGCGCGGCGCTTTCGGATTTAAACAGCGACGGGCTGGTGGATGACGTCGATGCCGACCTGCTGTGGCAGCTGACCTTCGGCAGCCTCACCGCCGAGGAGCTGGAGCAGCTGCG
>JAFUPS010000102.1 GCA_017481085.1 Clostridia bacterium
ACGCCGGTTATGAGTATATCGTTATTGATGACGGTTGGTCGCTCAAGCAGCGCGACGAGAACGGCCGTCTGGTGCCCGATCCGGAAAAATTCCCGCGCGGCATCCGTGCGCTGGCGGACGATCTGCATGCCATGGGTTTAAAGCTCGGCATCTATTCCTGTGCCGGTCACGTGACCTGCGGCGGATACCCGGGCAGTAACTCGTATGAATTTGAGGATGCCGAGACCTTTGCGGATTGGCATATTGATTTCCTCAAGTACGACTATTGCTTTAAGCCGCAGCACGAGCTGGGGCAGCAGCTGTATCTGCGCATGGCGACGGCATTGGCCAATTGCGGCCGCGATATTCTGCTGTCGGCGTGTTCGTGGGGTGCGGATGAGACGCACCAATGGATCAAGTCTACCGGTGCCGATTGCTGGCGCTCTACTGTGGACATCAACGATTCGTGGGAGTCCATCTGCCGCTTGACCAAGCAGCAAAAGGAGCTGTTGCCGTATAACGGCCTCGGTTGCTTCAACGATATGGATATGTTGGTCGTCGGCATGAACGGCGAAGGCAACGTCGGCTTGGGCGGCTGTTCGTACGAGCAGTATAAAACGCACTTCTCGGTGTGGGCGTTCCTGGGCTCGCCGCTGATGATCGGCTGCGATATCCGCTCGATGTCGGAGGAAACGGCTCGTATTCTCACCAACAAAGAGCTGATCGCCATCAACCAGGATCGCCGCTACTGCCAGCCGTTCTCCATTGGCGGCAGCTTCAATTTCCAGTGCGGCGATGGCGAGGATAGCTTCGTGTGGGCTAAGCTGCTGGATAACGGTGATTTTGCCATCGGCTTCTTTAATCTGAGCGGCGACGCACGCAATATGTACTTTACGCTTAACGATCTGTCGCTGCCGCGGTTTACCGACCGCAAGCTGGTGATGACCGATTTGTGGACCGGCGAGGTCTGCGAGACGGTGGACGAGCGCTTTGTGACGCAGGTAAACGGCGGCGATTGCCGTATATTCCGCGCCAAGGTCGTCAAAAGGTATGCAACGATAAACAAAAAACACGGATCGCGATCGATCCGTGTTTTTTTTGTTTACTTACTTAACTGATCCATCCAATACAGCACGTGGCTGGCAAAGCCGTGGTTGCAGCTGGCGTAAGCGCCGATGTTTTCCCACAGCGTACCGGTCTGCTCGGCCATATAGAGGAAATAGCCCTCGATATTTTGGCGAACGGTCTCGCGGTAACCAAGCTGCATCAGCATATCCAACCGCAGGTAGTTGCCAATAAAGGCGTTGGCGGGGTGGATCTCCGGCCATTTGCCGGTCTGTGCACGGTCGGGACCAAAATCCTCGATGAGCTTTTTCAGCAGATCGGGGTGCGTTTCCGGCGTGGCGGCACCAAAGAAGAAGGCATAGTACTGGCAAACCTCGGTGCGCTCACCGGAGGAGACCAACACACCGTCCTTCCGCACGGCGTTATCCACGAAGAATTCACCGTCAAACGACTGGCGGCGGACGGTTTCCAGCACGGCATCGGCTTTGGCGGCCAACGCTTGGTCGCCGTACAGCTCGGCGGTGGAACGCAACACCTTGGCATATAGCATATTGGTGGGATAGTTGACATCCTGCGTGAGATGATTGGCCATCGACCATTCTACGAAATTCCAGCCGTCCAGCTTTTCCAGCAGACCGTCACTGTTTTCGAATTTCGCAAAGTAATCCAGCAACCGCTTCACGCGCGGACGGTAGCGTTCGATCAATGCGGCATCACCGCCACGCTGCTGATATTCCCGAAGCTCAACGACCAGCCACATCGCCCATTGCGGAATAAACGCCGCATCCATGTGGTCGGCCGGATAGCACATGGGGAACATGCCGTCCGGCAGGCAGGCGTAGGTTTCTTCGTGCAGGAAGTTTTCCAAAAAGCTGGTTTCAACACGCGTGTCGCCGGTGAGCAGGTATTCCACCCGACTGGTGAAAAAGCTGTCGCACAGCCAGCCGGCGCGTTCACGCGAGGGACAATCCATAAAGACGTCTACGGCGTTCTGGCGGTAGGTCTCCACCGCGGCATCGGCGATCTTCTGCATAGCCGGAGAATCGACGGCGATCTGCCGCGCAACCGGCGGATGCTTGTATTGCACCATGGCCAGATCGGTTACGGTGCAACCGCCGCCCACGGCGACGATCTGCAGGTATTGCATGGTATACACGTTGAAGGTCTGCAGAGTATGCGTGCCGGTGCATAGGTCAAAACGGATGGCATTGGCGCAGTCCATGCGCATGAAGTCAATGGCACCGTCCGTCAGTATTTCGTCGAACATCACATACAGCGTGGTCGGTTGCGGACAGGTGACGGTGAAACGCGGCATGCCGGTCATGTCGTGCGGCAGGCGATACATTGTGTAGCTGTTAGCGGATAATTCGCCGCCTGCGCAGGTGTCGTCCGGCACAAAAGCCAGATGTTGACACTCGGCGGTGGGGAACACCTCCAGCTCCGGAATGGGCCAGCCGGTCAGCTTTTCGTCGCTGACGTTATCCCATGCACGGTCGGAACGGAGGCTATCGGGCGTGGTCGGCTGTACGCGGCCGGAAAGCAGCGGTGTGGCCGGAGAAATCTCATATAACGGATATCCCGCGCGGCGCGGAATGATCGTCTTGGATTCGGTAGCGCTGAGTGCCAGATCGCCCGGCGCTTCGCTTGTCAAAAAGTCGTCCAAATAGGTGATATTGTACGATTCTGACAGCGTCCGCTGGAAGCTGTAACGCTGTGTTTTGCGGCGGCGGAACGGGTGTACTCGCGCGGTGAAATGCTCGCCCGTCCAGGCGATCGGCCGGCCGTCGACCGCGATCTCTGCCTGCAGGAAGGACGGCTGCTTTTGCACTTCGAAGCTATAGGCGTTATAGCCGCAAACGTGGATGACCACCACGTTCTGCTCATTAGTGAGAAGCTCCGAAATGTCGATCTCGTCCATGCGGAAATGTCCTTTACCGGCACGCGCCGGACCGTAGGCGGCAAAGCGTCCGTTGACGGTGAGCTGGTAGAGGCCGGAGGTCGCCACACGCACGGTCGTCTGCGACTGTTTGGGACAGAATGCCTTGCATTGCAGGGCGAGGTTGGTTTCGGTTTCCTGGCCGGACAGCCAGACGGGTTGAGCTTTGATAAACATAGATACGATCCTTTCTTAATGTGAGCCGAGGCAGAGCTTATCGTTGTCCTCTGCGAGGAACGTCTGCCGGTATTGACTGGGGGATTGCTGATATTGTGCGGTAAACAGCCGCGAGAAGGAGGAGAAGGACTGGAAGCCCACGCATTCGGCAATTTTACCGATGGGATAATCTGTTTCGGTCAGCAGATACCGCGCTTTATCCAGACGTAGGTTGGTGAGGTATTCTTTGGGCGAAATGCCCACCTCATTTTTGAATAAGCGGTAGAAGTAGCTACGCTCCAGTGCTACCAGCTTGGCCATTTCCAGCACGGTGATCGGGTCGGCGTAGTGGAAATTGATGTAGTCGATGACCTTCTGAATATCCGGACGGAGCGGACGCTCGTGGTTGTCGTTTTCGCCCTTGTAGTGTTCGGCAAAAAACAACAGCATGCGCAGCAACTGCGAAATGGCGTACATATCGGCGTTGGCCGGCGAAGATGACAGCGTTTGCGTGGTTTCGATGATCAGGTCGTTGATGGAGTCATCGTCGATGTGGGTGACGTAGCTGTTGCCGAAGGCGGTACGGTTGATGTATTGTTCGGCGGCTTGCCCATTGAATGCAAAAAAGCAATACTGCCATGGGTCGTGCTTGTCGGCCGCGTACACCACTGTCTCGTCCGGCCGGATGAGAAACGCATCGCCCGGTCCGAGCTTGTGCTGTTGGTTGCCGACGGTGTATGTTCCCCGCCCGCCGGTAATATAATGAATCAAATAAAACGACTTAACGATCGGTCCGTTGGACATGCCGGGGCGACAAATATCGGTGCCACTGTGGCAGAGGTTTAGGTATTCATTTTGGAAATCTAAGGAAACAAAACTGAATGAAGTAGGCGCAATAAGCATAAAAACCTCCTAAAAGTCACATTTGCGGATAAAACAACAACGCCAAGCCATTGTAGTAAAATTGTCGCTATTGTAAAATAAAAATATGAAAAGCGGCGCGAATTGTTCAAATTGTTCAAATTCCGCCTATAGTATATCTTGGCCGACGCGACTTGTCAAGTCGTCGGCAAAAAAAACAAGGACACATTTTTGGCAATTGAGAGGAGCCGATCGATGATGAAACGAATGCTGGCGGCTGTATTGGCCTTGGTGTTGCTGTTGGCGGTGATGCCGGGGTGCAATTCTGGCGGGAAGGAGCTGACGGTCGAGTTGGATATGCAAAAATCGACTGCGATGTTTGGCGATTCTCCCATCAGCGGCGTGAAGGTGGCCGAGCCGAAGGATCTGAAAACGGTTGGCGTCTCCGAAACGAAGCAGGTCTCTGTGCTGGTCGGCGATAACGACAGCACGTATGCCGTGCGTACGTTGAAGGGGCACAATTCCGAAATGAGCTTCACGCTGAGCGATGTCACGCCGGGCAAGGTGGCAATGCTCGACATTGAGGAGATCCACCTGCGCACGGACAAATCGGTGGCGTACACGGTATACGTCAACGATACCGAGGTGTTTGGCCGCACGTATGCGCCGATTGCCGACGGTCCGAACCATGCATTTTTCGATATTCCGGCGGACGTGGTCGGTAGCTCCGGCAAGCTGAAGATCCGCATCGTCAACAAAACCGATGACGAAGTTCGTTTCCGCCGTGTGTGGGCAGTGAGTGATCCGGAGGCGTTGGCAGCCGAGCAGGGTATCGACAAAAAGATGGACGTCGTGCTCATGCTTAACCAGATGCCGCACAATCTCAACTACGATTACTTGAAGCAGCTGGTCAAGAGCTATAGCTGTAACGATATGTACAACGTCGGCTTATGCTGGGAGATCAACTATCAGCAATGGGGCAAAACGCGTACCGAGGAATTGCTGAACAACGTCATCACCGCTTCGCTGCAGACCGGCGCGCCGCTGTACCTCGGCATCAACTCCTGGTGGGCCGGTACGCCCGGCGGTATGGACGGTCTGGGCGGCGCCTGGCAGGATGTGCAGTATCAGCAGATCACCTACGATCACAGCAACAGCGACGGTCGCGGCAACTGGCAGCTTTCGTCTCCGAATGAGTTCGGTGATACGCCGTGGTTGTCGATGAACAACGAGCACTATAACGAAACGCGCAAACAGCGCATCAAAGAAACGGTGGAATACCTGCAGCTCCGCACCGCTGAGCTGGCGCTGGCCGGGCAGGATCTACCGGCGATCCACCTGTATACGGAAAACGAGCCGTATTACTGGCCGATCAACTGGAATCAATACGATTTCCATAAGAACCCCAACGGCGTGGGTGATTTCTCGCCGCTGGTGATCGAGGCGGCGGCGAAGGACGGCATCACGCTGGATCCGACGGATGGGCTTTCGGAAGAGGAAGCCTTCTGGATGTACCGCAACCTGCACACCTACATTTCGGACGTGGGCAACGCCATGGCCGAGGGGCTTAGACACAACTACATCACCGTTAAAGACGGCGAGGTGACCTACCCGAGCGAACAGATGGTGGTTGACTCGTATTCGCATACGCCAGTCCACGCTATCTATCCGAACTGGGATCAAAATCAGCGTGCGTGGGAAAACCACGTGCTGGATTCCATCCACTTCGGCGGTGAGTGGTCGGTCTATCTCGATGCCAACGCCAGCCGCTGCTTGGATTATCTGCTGGCCTATGGCTCCTACTCCAACATCAACGCGGAGCGCGCCGGTTTCCCGGGCGGCTTCGACAGCACCGATTTCCGCGTGCTGTCGCAATGCTATGCTTACGGTCTGGAGGGTGTGGTCATCTACAACGTGCTGGCCGACTCTGATCAGCAGAACGTGATCGACGAATCGACCGTGTCGGACACCAAAATGGAAGTCCGCTATTACGAGACCGAGGCGATCTACGAAAGCGATTTCTCCAAACGCACTGCCTACAGCATCAACAACTCGCTGACGGCGATCAACAACCTGCGTTGGGACGGCACCTCGGTTGTGCCGAGCAGCGCGGAGGGCGGCGCGCTGACCTATAAGGTCAAGAACGCTGCCGATTATGCCGCCGGTCTGCGTGTGACCACCGCCGGTTCCTTCTCCGAAGAGGGTGGCCGTGTGGAGATCCTTGCCGGTCCGTCGCCGGATGCGCTGAAATCGGTGGGCGTGTTCAACGCTGTTGAGCAGAACGTGGATATCGATCCGTCGTTCTACGCCGGCGGCACGGACGCCTACGTTCGCGTGCGTGTGTTTGGTGAAGGCTTCACCACCGCACAGATGGCCGGTCTGTCGCTGACCAAGGTCGGCATCTACCGTTCGGGCAGCGGTAACGGCCGCACCGACGGTACTGTATATACCTATAAAGAAAACCGCATTCGCAGCCAGATCATCGCCAACCGTGCGGATGCTGAGCGGTTGTTTGCGGATTACATGGAAAGCCTCGGCGGTAAGCTCACCACCGAATGGCAAAAGAAGAATTACGAGGCCGCTTATGCGCTGTATCAGGAGCATCGCTACGGCGAAGCGTATGCGGCGATCTCGCAGGCCATCAGCCAGTTGCTACCGGCTACCTTCACGGTTTCCGGTTACGGCCAGCTGGGCGAGTACCCGATCGAGATCAACGTCGATTCCACCGCTAAGGTGACGGTTTGCCTGAAGGAAGTGACGGACGAGTCGGTCCGCTTCAGCCTGCTGGCCAGCTCGGATACCGAGGCGACGGTGTCGTATCTCACCGAATCCGGCAAATGGTCGATGACGCAGACCGAGGACGGCGACTACGTGATCGCCGCCGGTGATACCGCCGTTGCAGACGGCAAGGTGACGTTTACAGTGGAGCTGGAGGAACGCGTTGCTAAGGTGCTGCCGAGCGAGTTTGAGGCACGTTACGTGTCGGGTAACTCCACCGTCATCCAACTGATGTCGCAGAATCCGGCGGTCAACGACTATTGCTACTATGTGGATATTCCGGTAACCAGCGAAGCGAAGTTCTACCGCGCTGCGGACGGCACGGCTAAGGAAAGCATGACCGCCTGCACCGTTGCCGAGCTGAAACCCGGCGACTATATGCAGGTCAAGCTGGATGAAAACGGCCGCATCGCGGAAGTGTATGCGTGGTATGGCAAGGTGACCGGCACGGTCAGCAAGGTGGAGGAGATCTCGGTGCAGGGCACGCTCTCCAATGCCTTTGTGACCATCACGCTGGCAGACGGTACGTCCAAGCGCTTTGAGATCGGCTACGAAGCGGCGACTACCTATACCGGTGCTACCGGCGAGATGTGCAAGCTGCTGCTGGTTGGCAACAGCGGTCTCAAGGTCGGTCAGCGGATCACGGTTGAGTATTGTCCGTATGAAGTGAACGGACGCGTCCGCGCGATCGCTATTACGGATTGACAAGAAGGGGATCCCCTACTTGTTGGGATGGAATCCCAACAAGTATTCTATCATCTTTTACGGCGGCTTGTCGCCGATAAAGAATATAAAGTAAGGTCTAATTTTTAAAAAGGAGAGGGATTTTTATGAAGAAGACGAAATCTTTGTTGGCACTGTTCCTGTGTGTAGCAGTGCTGGCATCGCTGGTCTCTGCGCTGGGCATCAACGCTTTCGCAGCAGAGTCGGTGACCAAGACGGTGGAGTTTACGTCGTTGGCTGAAAACACCAGCGATAAGAACGCTGCTGCCGAGTCCATCAAATCGGTGGGCGTGTATGAAGTTCACAACATGCAGATCCAGCCGACTTGGGCGATGTGCGTTACGCCGGGCGGCTACCAGGGCGAAGGTCACATCGTTGTGAAGGTGGATGCCGGCGAGGGCAAGGTGTTTGCCGCTGATCCGGTGGTTGACCTGACCTATTGGCTGGCCG
Organism: Clostridia bacterium; assembly: GCA_017481085.1. Classification (GTDB taxonomy): domain Bacteria; phylum Bacillota; class Clostridia; order Oscillospirales; family Acutalibacteraceae; genus RGIG426. The sequence goes on from JAFUPS010000102.1 coordinate 7,949, forward strand.
ACGTGGACGGCAAAGGCTACGTCAAGGTGGAAGGCTCGCTGGATAACGAGACCTACTATGAGTTCTATAAGGATGAGACCGGCCTGGGCGGCCAATATGAGAACGGTCAGTCGCAGAATAAGCAGATCACGCTGGCAGGCGGCGCCGGTGCGGCGACTGTATATGTCAAGGTGCTGGCACAGCACTGGGGCAGCATGTACTGCGGTGCGATCCAGAGGGTCGTTGTAACTGGCGACGTGAAGGATGACCCGAATGCTACGCCGGACGATGGCGGTGAAACCGTGTCGAATGTCCTGAACTTCACCTCGCTGGCTGAGAACACGGACGACTCGACTACGACTATTGTCAATCTGGGTGCGGTTGAAGCCAACGGCTTGTGCATTGCGTCTTGCTACACTCCGTTTGCTGCTCCGACGGGTGGTTATGCTCCGGCTTACTATGTGCAGAAGCTGGAGGCCGGTGAGGGCAAGGTGTTTGCTGCAGCGCCGGTGCTGACGCTGAACTATCGTTTGTCGCAGGCTGATGATATGGGCTGGATCAAGATCGAAGGCTCTGTCGACGGCGTGACCTACTACGAGTTTGATAAGCTGACCGAGTCTACCGGTACTCCGTACACGGCTGACTGCAAGGCTTCGAAAGACATCGTGCTCAACGGCGGTGAGGGTGCATCGGTCGTTTACGTTAAGGTAACGATGGAACGTCATTCCGGCCATGACGGTGCCGGCGTGGATATTTCCACCGTTTCCGCTACCGTGCAGGACGACCCGAACGCTGCGCCGGACGACGGTGGCGATGAGCCGGCTGGTGATGCTGTGACGGCTACCGTCGACCTGTCCAACACGGAAAACAACGGTGATTATGCTGCGTCGGCGGAAATCATTAAGAATGCCGGTGCTTACGAAGTTGACAACCTTAAGTTGGAACGCACCTTCTTTGGTACTGCTCATCCGGGCGGCTATGCCGGCGAGGGTTATATCGTTGTGAAACTGGATGCCGGCGAGGGCAAGGTGTTTGCTGCCGATCCGGTGGTCGACCTGACCTACTGGCTGGCCGATGTGGAAACGCAAGGTTATCTGAAAGTGGAAGGCTCGCTGGATAACGAGACCTACTACGAGTTCTACAAGGACGAGACCGGTCTTGGCGGAGAATATGAGAATGGTCAGTCGCAGAATAAGCAGATCACGCTGACCGGTGGCGCCGGTGCAGCGACCGTGTACGCGAAGGTTATCGTACAGCACTGGGGCAGCCCGTACTGCGGTGCTATCCAGAAGATCATTGTTTCCGGCACTGTGCAGGATGATCCGAATGCTGCGCCGGATGACGGCGGCGATGACGATGACGACAACACCGGCGACAACGATAACACCGGCGACAACGACAACACCGGCGACAACGACAACACTGGTGACAACGACAACGTGGATGAAAACGTGCCGCCGAAGACCATCACCAGCACGCTGGACTTCAGCACGCTGAACAATGAGAGCACGCAGCAGTTAGAGGATATTCTGGCGCTGGGCGCGTTCGATGTATCCGGTCTGTGCGTTACGAGCTGCTACACGGTGTTTACCGCGCCGAAGGACGGTCATTCCCCGTCGTTCTACGTGCAGCGCGTGTCTGCCGGCGGCGAAGGCAAGACCTTCCTGGCTGATCCGGTGCTGAAGCTCAACTACCGCATGGCAACCTCCGATCCGATGAGCACCATCAAGATCGAGGTTTCGACCGACGGTAACTCCTACAAGGAGATCACTACGCTCAACGAATCCACCGGTACCACCTTCACCGAAGAGTGCAAGGCGTCTAAGGACATCACGCTGACCGGCGTGAAGGGCGCGGAGGTCGTGTACGTGAAGGTCACCATGACCCGCTTTGGCGCACACGATACCGCCGGTGTGGACTCCTCTGTGATCACCGCCAGCGTTCCGGGCGACAAGACCTCTGAGGGCGGCGACGATACGCCGACTGCGACCAAGACCATCACCAACCTGCTCAACTTCTCCAAGCTGCAGGAATACAAGGGCGATGCGACCAATATCCTCAAGGGTATCGGTGTGGTGGATGCCTCCGGCCTGATGGTCGATAATTGCTACACCCCGTTCGTCTCCCCGAAGGACGGCTATGCGCCGGCTTACTACGTGCAGAAGCTGTCGGCCGGCGAAGGCGCGACCTTCACCTCCGATGCGGCTCTGCTGCTTAAGTACCGTATGTCCACCTCCGATCCGCTGAGCACCATCAAGATCGAGGTTTCGACCGACGGCGAGAACTACACCGAAGTGAAGACCATCAGCGAAGCCATCGGTGCTCCGTTTACCACCGATTGCAAGGGTACTGCCAACATCACGCTGCCGGGCACCAAGGGTGCGGCCGGTGTGTACGTGAAGGTCACGCTGACTCGCTTTGGCGGTCCGGACAGCGCCGGCGTGGATTCCTCGCTGATCAGCGCGGAAGTGCCGGATGACGGCAAGGGCGATACCGGTAGCTCCAACAGCCCGACGACCGGCAACGACGTGATGCCGATCGCGATCAGCGTACTGGTGCTGACGGCTGCTCTGGCGGCGTTTGTCACCACCCGCAAGCTGGCGAAGAATCACTGATTAAAGACGTTACGTACCCTGCCGGCTCCGCAAGGGGCCGGTAGGGCGTCTTTTCCAAGGAGGACTCTATGCAGACTATCATGAAACGCATCGGCAGCTTGGCGCTGGTGCTTGTTCTGATCCTGACGCTGTTACCCACCGCCATGTGGTCGGTCTCCGCTGCCAAGAGCAGCGCCGGCACCGAGGTGGTCAGCAAGCTGGATTTTGTGAAAATGGAAAGCATTGCCGAGGGCGGCACCGATGAGGAAAAAGCCGCTTCCAAGGCCAAGGCCAAGGATGCGATCATCAAGGCCGGCGCGGTGGATGCTGAAAACCTGTTTCTGAAGGGTAACCACGAGACCATCGTCAACCCGGGCGGCTACAACGGCCAGGGCTGGTATGTTCAGAAGGCTACCGCGACTTCGGGTGAGAAGATCACCAACGCCGTGCTGCACCTGGATTATTGGGTGTGCACCGGCGATCCGCAGGGCTACATCGAAGTACATTTTTCTACCGACAACCAGAACTACACCAAGGTGTGGGAGCAGAAAAAGGGTAACGGCGATCCGTATATCTACGCTACCCGTCAAAACGTAGCGGTGGAGCTGCCGGTATCCGGCGGCCCGAAAGAGCTCTACGTCAAGGTTGTGATGGAGCACTTCCAAACCTACGAGGGTGCGGCTGTGGCTTGCAGCACGATCACGCTCAACCGTGATCCGAAATCGTACCAGAAGGTGCAGAGCAGCAAAAAGCCTGAAGAATGCACCATGGTCACCTCTATCAACTCCTTCAACGCGCTGGCTCCCGGCGAAGTGACCGCCGAGGACATCGGTGCGGTGGATGAAGTCAATATGTACTTTGGCATCGACGAGGTGCCGTTGCTCACGCCGCGTAACGGCTACGAGGCCGCTACCGCTACGTGGAAGGTGGAGGCCGCCGAGGGCGAGCCGCTGCACGACTGCGTGCTCACCATGGTCGGCCGTACGTGGTGGATGACCGAAAGCGTAAAAAATGACAACTACCTGAAGGTCTATGCCTCTGTGGATGGCAAGAGCTTCAAAGAAGTGAAGGAATTCCGTTCCAACGATAATGAGGACGATACGCAGAAGATCATTGTGGATGTATCCAGTGTGGTCAAGGGTTATGCCCAGGCGTACGTCAAGCTGGAGTGGATGGTGTACGATAGCCCGTGGATCTTCGGTATGCGCTCGGTCACGCTGACCGGTAATACCGCCGGTATCGACAATTCTGCCGGTGCCCCCAGCAAAATGGCGGTGAGCAACGTGCAGTCGTTCACGTCGCTGCCGGTGGGCGGTGCCGATAAAGAGGCGCTGGGTGCGCATAAGACCGGCAACCTGTACTTTGGTTACAACAAGACGCCGTTGCTGACGGCGACCGAAGCCGGTGAAGATGCCTACGCCATCTGGAAGATCAACGCCATGGAAGGCGAGACCTTTGACGATTGCTGGCTGACGTTGGTTGGCCGCTTTGGCTACGTGGACGCTGCCAAGAAGGAGTCCACCGCTTTGAAGGTGTCGGTTTCGACCGATGCCGAGAAGTATACCGACGTCAAGACCATCACCCCGACCGAGGATCAGACAGATACGCAGAAGATTGCTATTGATCTGACGGCGCAGGCGTTTGGTCTGTCGGAACTCTACGTGAAGCTGTATTGGACGTCCAAGGACGATCCGGCCGGTATGGGCCTGCGTTCGATGTCGCTGGTGGCTAACGCCGGTGCAGACTACGACGCGTACACCCCGGCCAATGAGGATCGCGTGATCACCGATGAGGAGATGCCCGCCGGTGATACGACTACCACGACGACGGATGCGCCGGATACCGACGCGACCAAGCCGGTCGACACTCCGAAGGAGAACAACAATGGCTGGATCGTGTGGGTGATCGTGGCGGCAGTCGTGGTGCTGGCCGGTGGCGGCTTCTGCGTGTGGTGGTTCGTGCTTCGCAAGAAGCCGGAAGCCGCTGCGGAGGATGCAGCCGAAGTAACCGAAGAACAGCCCGCCGAGCCGACCTAAGAGTCGGCTGCCGATGGCGAAACGGCTGAGTGATCGGAAAACGGAAAGGAGATTGCTATGAAACTCTGGAAACGGATCTTATGTCTGACGCTGGCGCTGCTTATGCTGCTGGCGGTAACGGCCTGCGACAGCGCACCGGCCGATAAGAACGACGGCGATAAACCGGGCAACGACGATACCCAGCAGACGACCGACGTGGACTTCGGCGGTAAAACGGTGAAGGTCGCGGTGTGGTATGAGCCGGAAAAACCGACGCTGGGCAACACCGATAGCGGCGATGCTTGGTACTATTCGTTGAAAAACGCAGAGAAAGAATACAACTGCGAAGTGGAATGGATCATCGAAACGCAGGAGCAGCACTTCAGCAAGTTCGTGCAGAAGAGCCTGTCGAACGAAGTGTACGCCGACATCATGATGTGCCATTCGTGGAACTACGTCAGCCTGATTGATCAGAAGCTGCTGGAGCCGACCACGGAGTTTGTGTCCAACGCGAAGGATGCCGAGCATTGGAACCAGTCCACCTACGTTCTCAATGGCGAGAACTGGGGTATCCACCCGGTTTCTGACAACTACATTCCGACGCATTATCTGCTCATCAACACCAAGTTGCTGAACTCCCTCAAGCTGGAGCATCCGCAGAAGCTGGCTCGCGAGGGCAAGTGGGATTGGGAGACCTTCCGCAAATATTGCGCGGCCGCAACCGACGCGAGCAAGGAACAGTACGGTGTTGGCTGCTTCATGCTGGCCAGCATCCTGAAGACTGCCAACAACTTCGACTACGCGGTAGCGGACAAAGACGGCGTGTATCACAATGCGTTTACCTACGCCGAGACCAAAGGCAAGGGCATGGAAATTCTGGAGCTCGTGCAGAAAATGGCGCTGGAAGACAAGTCCATCCTCGGTACCTGGACCGACGGCCAGGAAGCGATGGATGAGGCGCTGAATGCGTTTAAGGACGGCAAGCTGCTGTTTGCCTTCCACCCGACGCCGAGCAGCCTGAAGAAGTCCGGTTTCACCGATTATTCGGTCGTTACCGTGCCGATGGGTCCGTCCGGCACCGTGCTGACCGATTCGGTTGGTGCCTTCGCGTTCTGGTGTCTGCCGACCAACTCGTCCTTCTCCGCGGCTGACCGCGCGGCTTTCTGGATGGAAGCGAAGCGCACGTGGGATCCGGCGGACGAGGAAGGCTACTACGAAGAGAGCCGCGAGAGCCGTCTGGAAGAAGTGCTCGACGAAAGCTACGTCAACCGCGAGGATGTTGAGTTCTTGCTGGATATGGGCGCAACGATGGAATTTCTGCCGGCGGTCTCGCTGAACGTTGGCTCGTTGATCGCTGACGATCTGTTTGGCGCGGTCATCCGCGGCGACAGCACTCCGGCGGCGGTTATCAACACGACTGACGGTCAGCTGCAGGCGATCATTGACGCCACTTACAACGCAAAGAAAGACAGTACAGAAGCTACCGAATAAAAGGGAGAGTCGTCCCACCGGGGAAGTCTTCTCCGGTGGGACTTTACTTTCCGCCTACGGGCAACGAGAAATAGGAGTGTTTGCTATGCTGAAACGAATTCAATCCTTGTTGATGGCCGGTGTGATACTGAGTGTCTGCCTGCTGTCTTCTGCCGGAACGGTTTCGGTTTCTGCCGCCGACGCGGAGGAATCGGCACCGATCGAGCTGCCGTCCTCTGAGTACGCGCAGTATTTGGCCGATAAGCAATCGGCGCCGGCAGATGCGGTGATCGAGCTGGATGGTACGGCCTTTACGGCGTATGAGGATTATCAGCCGGAGATCACGGAGCAAGATGGCGTGAAGGCGGCAAACACCGAAGCGTTTGGCAGCATCACCTACACCTTTACCGTGGCGCAGGCGGGGCTGTACAACCTCAGCATCGACTACTATCCGCTGGACGGCTACGGTGACACCATCGAGCGTGCGCTGTATCTGGACGGTGTGCGTCCGTTCAGCGAGGCGCGCAGCCTGTTGTTCCAGCGCCGGTTTGTGGATAAGGGCGACAAGCGCTATTCCACCTCCGGCAACGAATACCGCCGTGACCAGGAAGAGGTTTTTGCGTGGTACACGACGGATGCACGCAGCGGCTATGGCTACGTGGACGAATCGCTGAAATTTTACCTGACCGCCGGTGAGCACACGCTCACGCTGGAAAGCGTTGCCGAGCCGATGGCGATCGGCAAGCTGCGGTTTTACGTCAAAGACGAGCTGCCCTCCTACAGCGAAGCGCAGGAGCAGTACAAGCAAGACGGCCTGACGGTCGTCAAGGGGCAGACCGTTTACGAAGCGGAGGAGCCGAGCCTCAAATCCGCTTCCACCCTGTACGCCGTGGAGGACAGAAGCTCCTGCGTGACTACGCCGTACGAGCCGACGCTCATTTTGCTTAACTGCATCGGCTCAAACAACTGGAAATACCGGGGCCAATGGATCGAATGGACTGTGGAAGCTCCGGCTGACGGTCTGTATACGCTGTCCTTCCGCACGAAGCAGGATTTCGTGTCGGGTGCGAGCGCGTTCAGACGGTTGTACATCAATGGCGAAGTGCCTTTTAAAGAGGCCGAAGCGCTGAGCATTCCTTTCGGCCTTTCCTGGCAGATGTATACGCCCGGCAATGAGAACGGTGCGTATCAGTTCCATTTAAAAGAAGGAAAAAATACCGTCCGGTTAGAAGTGGTGACCGGCGACCTCACCCCGATTTTGACCAAGGTGAGCAACACGGTGCTGGAGCTGACTGCCCTGTACCGCCGTATGACGGCGATCGTCGGCAGCTTCCCCGATCCGCTCCGTGACTATCATTTAGAAGATTCCATTCCGGATATGATCTCCATCATGAAGGAATCGCGTGCGGAATTGAACGCCGCCAACGAGCTGCTTGAGGCATTGAGCGGCACGAAGGGCGAGCAATCCGCCTATATTGACCAGATGCTGGTGCTGCTGGATACCATGCTCAAGAAGAAGGATGTTATTCCGGAGCAATTGGGTGCCTTCAGCGATCGCATCAATGCACTGTCGTCGTGGGCAGCATCTGCCGCAGAAGTGCCGCTGTTGATCGATAAGATCGCGGTATCCGACGGCGAAAGCGAGCTGCCGCGCACGGAAGGTAATTTCTTCCAGCAGATCTGGTTTGCTATCGTCAACTTTATCGCCTCGTTCCAGGTAGACTACTACACCGTCGAAAGCATGGTGGAGCAGGAGACAGACCGCGAGATCACGCTGTGGCTGGCCGGTAACTCCGGCCGTGACCAGGCAAGTATTTTGCGTGACCTGACCGATAAAAACTTCACTGCCGAGCATGGCATTCGCCTCAACATCCGTCTGGTCAACATGGGCGTGCTGTGGCAGGCGGTTGCCAGCGACGTCGGCCCGGACGTGGCCATTTTCCAGGGTCAGGCACAGCCGCTGAACTACGGTGTGCGTGGTGCGCTGTACGATCTGAGCCAGTTTGAGGACATCGACGAAGTGCTGGCACGCTTTGACGAAAGCGCCGTCACGCCGTTCCGTTTGGGCGAAAGCGTGTACGGTCTGCCGGAGCAGCAGGTATTTATGATGATGTTCAGCCGCACGGATATTCTGGATGAGCTGGACCTGTCCATTCCGCAGACGTGGGACCAGATGTACGCCATGATCCCGACACTGCAGGAGCAGGGCATGGAGATCGGTCTGCCGCAGCCGACAACGGTGCAGTCGGGCAGCGATTCCACCGCCCTTAACCCGATGTATACCTCGTTGCTGCTGCAAAACGGCGCGTCGGTGTACGATGCGGATAACCGCTTGTGCGTGCTGGATGAGCTGAATGCCGTCAACTGCTTTGTGGAGTGGTCGGAGTATTACAGCAAATATAACTTTACCAAGACCTACAGCCCGATCAACCGGTTCCGTACCGGTACTATGCCGATCGTGCTGAGTGACTATACCTTCTACAACCAGTTGGTGCTGGCGGCGCCGGAAATCGACGGTGCGTGGGAAATGACGCCGATCCCCGGCATGTTGCAGGAGGATGGCAGTATCTCGCGCGATACCTCGTCGTCCGGTTCTGCCTGCATGATCTTCGCCAACACCACCGATGCCGAGGCATCGTGGGAGTTCCTGAAGTGGTGGACCTCCACCGAAACACAGGTGGATTATGGCCGTGAGCTGGAGACCATCCAGGGTGCGTCTGCCCGTTGGCCCACCGCCAACCTCGAAGCGGTCAAGCAGCTTGGCTGGACGCGTGAGGCATCGGCGGCGCTTGCCGAGCAGTGGCAGTTTGTGCAGGGCATTCCGGAAGTGCCCGGCGGTTACTACGTTGGCCGTACGGTTTCCAATGCCATCAAGTCCGCTATCAACATGGGCGAAAATCCGCGCGAAGCCATTTTGGATGCGGTAGAGGATATCAACGAGGAAATTCTGAGTAAGCGAGAGGAATTTGGTCTGGAGGCGAGCGAATGAAAAAAGGAACATGGAAAGAGCGGATGCAATATCAGGCTCGTCTGGCGTGGCAAAACCGTGCCGGCTACGTGCTGATGGCGCCGTTCATGCTCATCTTCTTCGTGTTTACGGTGTTTCCCGTTCTCATGACCATCGGATTGAGCTTCACGCAGTATAACATCCTGCAAGACCCGGTATGGGTGGGCTGGAGCAACTACCGCGATCTGTTTGTCAACGATGCGGAGTTTCTTATCGCCCTGCGAAACACGGTGGTGTTCGCGTTGATCACCGGCCCGGTCGGGTATTTTCTGTCGTTCTTTGCGGCGTGGATCATCAACGAATTCCGCCCGGTCATCCGCGGCATTCTTACCTTTATCTTTTACGTGCCCACCATTTCGGGTACGGTGTATACCATTTGGTCGATCATCTTCTCCAGCGATATGTACGGCTACGCGAATAGCCTGCTCATGCGCCTTGGCATCATTGATTACCCGATCGAATGGTTTAGCACGGATGCCTATATCCTGCCGCTCATCATTGTGGTGCAGTTGTGGATGAGCATGGGTTCCGGCTTCCTGGTGATGCGTGCCGGTACGGCCTCGGTCGACCAGCAGTACTACGAAGCGGCCGCCATCGACGGTGTGAAAAACCGCTTCCAGGAAGTGCTGTATGTCACCATTCCGATGATGGCGCCCCACCTCATCACGGCGGCGGTGCTGCAGATCACAGGTATGTTTTCCAACGTCGGCGCATCCATTGCGCTGGCCGGTTTCCCGTCTACCAACTATGCCGGTCACCTCATTATGACGCACTTGATGGACTACAACTCCTACCGTGTGGAGCGCGGCTACGCCTCTGCCATTTCGGTGGTGCTGTTTATCCTCATGGTGTCCATCAATACGGTGACGGTCCGTGGCTTGAGAAAGGTGGGGACCTGATATGGCGTTGAAAGCAATGAAAGTGCGGCCTGCCAAAGCGGAAAAGCCGCGTAAGATCCGCGTTCATCGCCGGGTGAACCTGCTGGGTACCGGCTCCCGCCGTAACCGCAAGACCTACGGTGATGTGTTTATGCTGATCATTATCGGCATTATGGCGGCGTTCAGCTTCTTCCCGTTGCTGATGTCGGTCAACATGTCGCTCAAGCCCATTCACGAGCTGTTCTATTATCCGCCGAAGATCTTTGCGGAAAACCCCACGTTTGATAACTTCCGCATGCTGTTCAGCCTGATGCAGAACACGCGTGTATCCTTCTTCCGTTATGCGTTCAACACCGTGTTTATCTCGGTGGCGGTAACGGCCGGCCACGTATTCCTCGCCTCCATGGCGGCGTATCCGCTGGCTAAGATGAAGATGCCGGGCATTAACGCACTCAACCAGATGATCATGCTGTCGCTGATGTTTGTATCGGCGGTGACCGACGTGGCTAACTACCTCACCATTTCGTGGCTGGGGTGGCTGGACAGCTATTGGGCGTGCATCATCCCGTCGATGGGTGCCTCGCTTGGTCTGTTCATCATGCGTAACTACATGACGACCATTCCGGATACGTTGTTGGAGGCGGCGCGCATTGACGGTTGCTCCGACTACGGTATTTATTGGAAGATCGTGATGCCGATGGCCCGTCCGGCATGGCTGACGGTGACCATCCTTATGTTCCAGCAGGTGTGGAACATGGATAACACCAACTACGTCTATTCCGAAGCCTATAAAACGCTGCCGTATGCGCTCAGCCAGGTTACCAGCGGCGCTATGGTACGTATGGGCGCGGCACAGGCGGTCGGTGTGCTGATGATGATTATTCCGGCGGTGGTGTTCATGGTCAACCAAACCAAGATCATCGACACGATGGCATCGTCGGGTATCAAGGAGTAAGGAGGCGATCGCTTTGAAAAAGTATATTATTGTGCTACTGGCGATCCTCCTGTTGGTCAGTGCACCGTTGACGATTTCCGCTTCGGAGCCGTACCGGGGCTACACCTATTCCAGCACCGACGAGGGTACGTTGGACGTGGCGGCACCGCAGGCGTATCTGCCCACGGCGGTGTATAGCGGTGCTAAGCTGGGCGTGACGCTGTCGTCGCCGGAGGACCTGCAGTTTGATAAACAGGGCAATCTCTACATTTGCGATGCCGGTCAAAACGCCATCTACGTATTTTCGCCGGAGCTGAAGCTGATTCGCACGGTCACCGGTTTTGACAACGAAGGCACGGCGGATAGCTTTTCGCAACCGTATGGCATTTTCGTCACCGAAAACGGCGATATGTATGTGGCAGATTACGGCCACGAGCGCGTGGTGGTGCTGGATGCCGCCGGCAAGTTGTTGCGTATCGTGACGCGTCCGGACTCCGATCTGCTGACCGAAACCTTTGTGTTTCAGCCGCAGAAGGTGCTGGTGGATAGCGCCAACCGATTGTTTGTGTTGTCGAAAAACGTCAACGAAGGCATTATGCAGTTTACCGACCAGGGAAAATTCCTGGGCTTTTACGGCAGTAACACGGTCACGGCCTCGGCGGTGGACATCATCTGGAAAGAGATCATGACGGAGGAACAGACCGAAAAGCTCACGCAATTTGTGCCGGTGGAGTACAAAAACTTTTCGTTGGATTATAAGGGCTTCATCTATGCCGTGACCGCGGTTTCGGACGTTGGTGAGCCGATCCGTCGCCTCAATCTGTCGGGCGGTGACGTGCTGGTACGCGCACCCATCGACGGCTCAGAAGAGGTCATGGGCGACGTCTCCTATCCGTATGCCGGTGTTACCGGTATTGTCGGCCCGTCCAGCTTTGTGGATATCACCGCCGACGACCTGGGCAACTACTACGTACTGGATGACAAGCGCGGCCGCGTGTTCACCTACGACGATGAAGGCAACCTGCTGTATGTGTTTGGCGCACTCAATTCCGGGCAGGTTGGCTCGTTCTCGTCGCCGTCTGCCATCGCGTACCAGCAAGGGCGCGTGTATGCGCTCGACCGTGCCAACGCGGAAATGATCGTGTTTGAGCCGACCGAGTATGCGCAGGTAATGCAGCAGGCAATGAGCTCCTATCTGCTGCAGGAATACGATACCAGCCTGGAGCTGTGGGAAGAGATCATCAAGCGTAACAACAACTGCGACCTGGCTTACTACAAGGCGGGTTATTGCCTGTATCGCTTGATGGAGTATCCGCAGGCGATGGAATATTTCAAGCTGGTCAACGCCAAGGAAGCCTATTCCGATGCGATGGTCAAGCACAACCAGATCGTCATGGACGAACGGTTTGAGCTGTATGCCACCATTGCGGCGGTGGTTGTCGCCGCCGGGCTGATCGCCTGGTTGACGGTCACGATAATCCGCAAACGCAAAGCTGAGTAAAACAACACGGGGTGAGTGTATGAAACAGGCACTGAACATACTGAGACATCCGATCGACGGCGTCTGGGATATGAAGCGCGAAGGTACCGGCCGGTATCGCGATGGGTTTATTCTGATCCTGCTGGCGATCGTGGCGGTGATCTTTAACCGCCAGATGCGCGCGTTTATCTTTAACTATCAATACAACGTGCCGCTGGAGATCATCAAGGAAGTGGCCATTGTGGTGCTTCCGGTGTTTCTGTTTTGTCTGGCCAACTGGTCGATCACGACCTTGATGGACGGCAAGGGAACGTTTAAGGATATCTTCCTGGTGACCTGCTATTCGTTGATGCCGCTGATCATTTTTATGTTTGTGACGCCGATTCTTTCGCATTTGCTGTCTTTAAACGAGCTGGCGTATCTCACGATCATTGATTTCACCGGTTACGCGTGGATGTTCATCATGCTGTACGTAGGCATTCAGGAGATCCACGAATATTCCGGCGGCAAAATGATCGGTACGCTGGTGTTGACGGCGATTGGTGCGGCGATCATCGTGTTTATCGCGTTGCTGTTCTTCAGTCTCCTGCAGGAGCTGGGCAGTTTTGTGTACAGCTTGTACCGCGAATTCTCGATGCGTCTCTAAATGGATGGCCAACCGGGCAACGTTCCCGGACGAAAGGATGGGTTGGCAGATGAAAAAAATCAAATGGAAACGCGTTATTGTACCGGCGGTAGTGCTCGTACTGCTGGTCAGCGCGATTTTGTTGGTGGTCGCCAACGGTGCTTCCAAGGAAGTGCTGACCGACCGTTATTCCACCGCACCGGCATTGACCGGCAAGGTCGATCCGAATGCGGAGACCGCCTTGCTCACCAAGGGCGGACTATCGCTGTATCTGGAGCCGAACATGGTCGTCCGCGTGGAGGATGCCAACGGCACGGTATGGTCGACTAACGGCCGCGCGCTGGACGGCGGTGAAACGGTGGGGCAGTTTAAGGCGTCCTACTATACCGCCAACGCCGCGTTCTCGTTTATGGAGAGCCAGGCGGACAGCGTCGATCGCCAGCAGGCGACCGCCTTTGTGCAGGACGATACGCTGTACGTGCAGTATCAGCTGGGCGATTACGGTAAGACGGCCGATGCGGTGCCGCAGTATTTGAAAAACGACCGCATGACCGAGCTGTTCCTCGAAAAGCTGTCGGCAGAGGATGCCGAAACGATGGAGAGCTTCTATAAATTCTACAAGGATGACGATGCGTGGCGCATCCGTCCGAAGGGTCGCAACAATTTTGAGCAGATCCTGGTATTTATGGAGCAGGTTGGTTACACCGACGAGGATCTGGTTTCGGATAATGCCGATGGCGGCATTGCTACCGAGACGGCTTCCAAGCCGTGGTTTACCATCGTGCTGGCGTATTCGCTGACGGATGCCGGTTTATCGGTGTCGATCCCGTCGGAGCGCATCGAATTCAACGCAGACTTTCCGCTGTATGAGGTGGAGCTGCTGCCGCACTTTGGCTGTGTGGAGCAAAGCGAGGACGGCTACGTGCTGTTGCCGGACGGCAGCGGTGCGCTGATGCGGTTTGCGACCGATTACAGCGCCCGCACGGAGTATTCTATTCCGATCTACGATCTGGATTGGTCGGTGGCCAGCGATACGCTGTCGACCGGTCAGTATCAGTATGAAACCGCCTCCCTGCCGGTCTTTGGCATGAAGGATGGCTCGGCGGCATATCTGGCGGTCATTGACGGTGCGGCAACCAAAGCGACACTGAATTTCCACCCCGCCGGTGAGCACTTCGACCGCAACGCGGTGTATCCGACCTTCCGCATGATCAATAAGGACAGCGTGTATCTGTCCGGTAGTGATAACAGCTCGAAGGTGATCGTGTTTGAGTCGTCGCTGGACGATACGACCTGCTCGGTGCATTATCAGTTCCTGGCGGAAAACAGCGGCTACACCGAAATGGCAGCGCTGTATCGCACGCAGCTGGAGGAGGCCGGTCTGCTGACCTCTCTGGATGCGGATACCAAAGTCTCGCTGTTGCTGGAGACGATTGGCGGCGTGCAGAGCGACAAGAACTTCCTGGGCGTATCCTACGAAGGCTTGACCGCCGGCACGACCTATGAACAAAACAAACTGCTGGCCGAGGATCTGCTGGCAAACGGCGTTGAGGCGCTGGATCTGCGGTTGATCGGCTGGTTTAACGACGGTTACTATCACGGCTATGCCGGTAACGTCAGTCTGGAAGGTGTGCTGGGCGGCAAATCCGATTGGAACGCACTGCGTGACTATGCGGCCGAAGCCGGCGTCGGGCTGTATCCGGACGTGGACTTCCAGCGTGTGCCGAGTATGGCATGGGGCTTCTTCCCCTCTACCGATTCGGCATCCCGTCTGGATGCGATGGAAGCAAAATATTCGGTGCTGTCCCGCGCACTGCTGCTGGAGAAGGACGAAATTGGCTTGACGCCCGCCAATCTCTACCTGCTGTCGCCCAAGAAGTTTGTGAAGACGGCGGAGTCGTTCCTGAACGGTTTCAAATCCATTCAGACAGAGGGACTTTCGTTGCGGTCTACGCGCGTGTATTCCGATTTCGACGATAAGAGCATGATCTCGCGTCCGGAGGCGCTGGGTATGCTGACCGCGCAGTTGGAAGCGCTGGCAGCCAAGACGGATCTGCTGGTAGAAAACGGCGCGCAGTACACATTTGCGTATACGCAAAAGATGACCGGTGTGGCGGCGGATTCCAGCCACTATCGCATCGCGGACGAAACGGTGCCGTTCCTGCAGATGGTGCTGCACGGCTCGATGGAGCTGTACGTTGCCCCCATCAACCTGGCATCTAACGCCGAAACGTCGGTGCTGAAAGCGATCGAGTACGGCATGCTGCCCAACTATCAGGTAACGTATGAGGATTCCAGCGTGCTGAAAAACTCCGAATACAGCGACAACTACGCCTCCGGCTACAACCGTTGGCGCGAGGATATCCTGGCCGCCTATGCCATGGCTGACGAAGCGTTGACCGGTCTGATCGGTCGCGAGATCGTCGCCCACAAGCAGGTGGCGGAGCAGGTGTACGCCACGACGTACGATAACGGCGACACCGTGTACGTCAACTACAGTCAAGCCGACGTCACCGTCGGGGAGAACGTCGTCCCGGCCAGGGGCATTTGCCGTGAGCGAGGTGAACAGTGATGAAACGCAAAGGTCTGTCTTTACAGAAAAAGCGCTCGGCATGGGCGTATATGTTCCTGTCGCCATGGCTGTTCGGTGTGCTGTTCGTGTTCGCCTTCCCGATGTTTTTATCGCTGTCGTTTGCGTTTTCCAACGTGACGGTAGATAACGGCTACAGCCTGCAGTTCGTGGGATTGCAAAATTTCCACGAGGCGCTGTTCGTCGACCAAAACTTCCTGCAGCATTTTGCCACCACCATCGGCAATATGCTGTACAATGTGCCGATCATTCTGGTCTACAGCTTTTTGGTCGCGGTGTTGCTGAAGGAGAATTTTGCCGGTGTCACGGTGTTTAAGTTTATCTTCTTCCTGCCGGTGATCCTGTCGTCCGATCTGTTCTTCAGCCTGCTCAACAACTTCGGCAGTACCTCCGCCTCCAGCCTGGATTCGGTGATGGCCGGTGCCGGCTCAAGCGGTATGCTGCAGAGCTTGAATTTGTCGGAATATCTGGTGGAGCTGGGGCTTTCCCGTGAGATGGTCAACATCATCACCAGTCCGGTGGATAAGGTGTACGAGATCGTCACCTGCTCGGGTATTCAGATCTTCATCTTCCTGGCCGGTATCAACTCGGTGCCGCCCACGCTGTATGAGGCGGCGACGGTAGAAGGCGCCAACGGCTGGGAGAAGTTCTGGAAGATCACCTTCCCGATGGTTATGCCGATGATCCTGGTCAACGTGGTGTATTCCATTGTGGACACCTTCATGTCGGAGAGCAACCTCGTGATGGAATACGTCTACGAGCTGTCCTTCAAGAACTTCAACTTCGGCCTTTCCAGCGCGATCTGCTGGATCTATTTCGCCGTGATCTCGGTGATCCTGGCCATTGTGTTTGCCGTTATTTCCAAGCGTACGTTCTACTACACCTGATGAAAGGAGGATCCTTCGCATGAGCCAGCTTACTCATCGTAAAAATCTGCAGGATACCGCGGCACATATCGGCGTGGTCATTCTGCGTACCGTGCTGTTGGTCGGTTTTTCGTATATCATTCTGTATCCGGTCATTCTCATGTTCTCCAAGGCGTTTATGGCGCAGCAGGACGTGTTTGACAACAGTGTGCTCTGGATCCCCCGTCATTTCACGCTGGATAACGTTAAGGTAGCGGCTACCACTATGCAGTATGGCAAATCGCTTCTGAATTCCGTGCTGTTTGCGTTGCTGAGCACCTTGCTGCAGATGCTGCCGTGCTTGATGGCCGGCTACGCGTTTGCACGCTACGATTTCAAGGGCAGCGGCATCTTGTTTGCCGTGGTGGTGCTCACCATTCTGGTGCCTCCGCAGCAGTTTATGACACCGCTGTATCTGCACCTGTCGCAGTTTGATATCTTCGGGTTGATCAAGGCACTTAACAACGGCCAGGCGCTTAACCTGACCGCTACGTACATCCCGTATTTCCTGATGTCGTTAACCGGCTTCGGGCTGCGCAACGGTCTGTTTATCTTCATGTTCCGCCAGAGCTTCCGCGGTATCCCGCGAGAGACCGAGGAGGCCGCCATGGTAGACGGCGCCGGTCCGTTCCGCATTTTCTGGCAGATCATGCTCCCGAGCTCGGTGACCATTCTGGTAACGGTTATGCTGTTCTCGTTTGTGTGGCAGTATAACGACACGTATTATTCGTCGCTGCTGCTGCCCAACGTGCGCACGCTGCCGCAGGCCTACGAGCTGTTCGATTCCGCGATCACCGGCTGGAACGGTGATTTGTCGGTCACCAATATGCTGTCGCAGTACGTGCTGGACGATCCCAAAGTCTTGTCGTTGCTGCGCAATTCCGCTATCATTTTAATTCTCGCACCGCTGCTGGCAGTGTATGCCGTAGCGCAGCGGTACTTCATCCAGAGCATCGAGCGCAGTGGCTTGGTGGGCTGAGGAAGGAGACTATTTATGAGACGTTCTGTCGCAATCCGTGCCGCCGCTATGGCGGCCGCTTTGCTATTACTGGTTGTTGGCTGTACCGCTAACGAACCGGTAGAAGAAGGGGGAAATAGTGTGACAACGACAACCAAGGACGTCGAAGTTGTTGTAACGCCGGATGCCGGTACGACCACGACCGGCAGTGTATCCGGCACGACC
>JAFUPS010000103.1 GCA_017481085.1 Clostridia bacterium
CCACGATCTCGCTGCTGGAGCAACCGACCACCAGCAGATCGCCTGCCTGCGCGCCGGCTTTGGTTATCAATTCTTCCGCCGCCTGTCTGACGGCCTCGCAAATGGCTTTCATGATATCACCTTCAATTCTAATATATTAGTATATCACAGGTGTTTACCGATTGCAACCTTTATAATTTTTATGAATTTTTGGAATTTCTATGGTAATTTCAATTTCTATGTGATATACTACTATCAGCAACAGATAAGGAGGCGTCAACATGAAGGTAACCTTGAATCCCGATGCCGAGATCGTCAAGACGATCCAGGACGGACTGAAGCGCACCGGCGGCTATTGCCCCTGCACGCTGGCACACACCGAGGAAAACAAGTGCATGTGTCGGGACTTCCGCGATCAGATCAAGGATCCGTCGTTTGAAGGCTTCTGCCACTGCATGCTATATTATAAAGAAAAGTGAGGAGTTTTACAATGAGCAACAAATACGCCGGTACGCAGACCGAGAAAAACCTGGAAGCCGCTTTTGCCGGTGAATCCCAGGCCCGCAACAAGTATACATACTTCGCTTCCAAGGCCAAGAAGGAAGGCTTTGAGCAGATCGCCGCGCTGTTCCTCAAGACCGCCGATAACGAGAAGGAACATGCCAAATTGTGGTTTAAAGAACTGAACGGCATTGGCGATACCGCCGAGAATCTGGCTGAAGCCGCCGCCGGCGAAAACTACGAATGGACCGATATGTATGCCGGCTTTGCCGTCACCGCCGAGGAAGAGGGATTCCCGGAGTTGGCCGCCAAGTTCCGCATGGTCGCTGCGATCGAAAAACATCACGAGGAGCGCTACCGTGCGCTGCTGAAAAACGTGGAGACCGCCGCTGTGTTTGCCAAGAGCGAAGTGAAGGTGTGGGAATGCCGCAACTGCGGTCACATCGTCGTCGGCACCAACGCGCCGGACGTCTGCCCCACTTGCGCCCATCCGCAGGCCTACTTCGAGCTGCACGCCGAGAACTATTAAGCATAAAACAGAGCAACACCCCCGACCGTTGGTCGGGGGTGTTGTTGTTTGTTGTTTATTTCGCGTAGTCGACAGCGCGGTTTTCGCGGATGAGGTTGACCTTGATCTGGCCGGGGTATTCCATATTTTCCTCGATCTTCTTCGCGATATCGTGCGCAAGGATGACCATCTGATCGTCGTTGACCATTTCCGGACGGACGATGATGCGCACCTCGCGGCCGGCCTGGATAGCAAACGAACGCTCGACACCGTCGAAATCGTTGCAGATCTCTTCCAGCTTCTCCAAGCGTTTGATGTAGTTTTCCAGATTCTCGCGGCGAGCGCCCGGGCGAGCAGCCGACATCGCATCCGCTGCCTGCACGATGCAAGCCAGCACGGTGGTCGCCTCGACGTCGCCATGGTGGGCCTGGATCGCGTGGATAACGCCTGCGCTTTCCTTGTACTTACGGGCGATGTCCACACCGATCTCGACGTGAGAGCCTTCGATCTCGTGGTCGACCGATTTGCCGATATCATGCAGCAGACCGGCACGGCGGGCGATGGTCGGGTCGATACCCAGCTCGCTGGCGATCATACCCGAAAGGAACGCCACCTCCAGCGAGTGCTGCAGCACGTTCTGGCCGTAGCTGGTGCGATACTGCAGACGACCGATCAAGCGGACGATCTCCGGACTGATACCGCGGAGGCCGGTGGTGAGGATGGCGTTTTCGCCTTCCTGCTTGATGGTGTTTTCCACCTC
>JAFUPS010000104.1 GCA_017481085.1 Clostridia bacterium
CGGTGGCATTGTTGGTCATGCCGAGCAGCATGGTGGAAACCGGGCCGAGAATGGCGCTGGTGAGGATCGCCGGCAGCCAGATGATCGGCTTGCGCACGATGTTGCCGATCTGCAGCATGCTGGTGCCAAGCCCCTGCGCGAGCAGACCGTTCACCTTGTTTTCGCGGTAGCTGGCCACCGCAAAACCCACCATGTTGGCACAGCAACCGACCGTGGCCGCACCGGCAGCAAGGCCGGACAGATCGAGTATCACCCCGAGTGCCGCCGAACTGATAGGCAGCGTAAGGATGATACCCATCAGCACCGATACCAGAATACCCATAAGGAACGGCTGCTGCTGGGTAGAGACGTTGATCAGCTCGCCCAGCATCTTCATAAACGACGAGATAGGCGGTCCGACCAGCAAGCCCACCGCCGCACCGGACAGAATGGTCACCAGCGGCGTGATGAGGAGATCCACCTTTGTTTTACCGGCAACCAGCTTACCGACGTACAAGCCGACAATGGCCGCCACAAACGCACCCAGCGGCTCGCCCGGGCCTGCCAGCAGCACCGCACCGTCGGCAATGACGCTGCCGGCCAGCAGCTTGCTGGCAAATGCACCGACCATACCGGTCACCGCCGAGGACAGCACGACAAGCGGCGGCGCTTTCAGCTTGACCGCCACACCGCAACCGATACCCACGCCGGTCACCGCACAGGCGACCGCGCCGATCGCCGTCATCCACTCACCCACCGCACCCGGGATGAGCGCACCGATCTGCTTGATGATGGTGCCGATGATGAGGGTAGAAAACAGACCGGTGGCCATGCCGCCCAGCCCGTCAATGAAAATTTCATGTAAGATTTTTTTCAACCATTTCATATAAATCACCTTGCTGTCAAGTTTCAGTTGTAAACTGCTATTATCATAGCACACCCCACCCCCGATTGCAATCCTAAACTTGACAGAAAAAGGTTGACAATAAAGCGTAAAATTTATGTATTTTGCAAGCCGACGTTTCGATATTGGTAATTTATGGAAATATTCGGCCGTCATTCTGAGGGCGCAAGCCCGAAGAATCCGTTCCCAAAAAGAGCGGATTGCCACGTCGTGCCTGCGGCACTCCTCTGGGTGACGGCGGTTGGGAATTGGCGCATACCCGACCACCTCATCCGTCACGCCGTCGGCGTGACACCTTCTCCTCATAGGAGAAGGCTTTCGGGAGGGCAGAGTGAATAGGTAACTGTATATTTTTTCCAATCCCGTCCTATACTCCCGGCAGAAAGGACGGGATTTTTTATGAAATTGTGGATGAAATCGTTGGTTTGCGGCTTGTGCTTTTGCTTGTTGCTGTCGTTGTGTGGGTTTGCCGGAGAATGCGACCGCGTGCGTGGCAGCGTGCTACGACTGCACGTGCTGGCCAACTCCGATTCCGCCGCCGACCAGGCACTCAAACTACAGGTACGCGATGCGGTGGTAGCCGCCGCCGGCGATGCGTTTGGCAACGCCGCCAACGCTGCCGCCGCCGAGCAGGTCGCCGCCTCACGGCTGGCAGAGCTGATCGCCGTTGCTCAGCAGATAGTGACCGATGCCGGTTACGATTACTCCGTCACCGCACACATCACCGACCAATGGTTTGATACCCGCACCTACGGCGAGGTCACGTTACCGGCCGGCACTTACCGCGCAGTGGAATTTGTCATCGGGGAAGGTGCGGGCAAAAACTGGTGGTGTGTGCTGTTCCCGCCGCTGTGCGTATCCGCTGCCACCGACGCGACCGGCATCGACGAAGTGCTGGACGACACCGGCGAAGCCATTGTTTCGGGCAACAGACAGTACGCCGTGCGCTTCAAGATCGTCGAATGGATAGAAAGTCTGGCGGCCTTGCTGAAAATTTCTTGATTTTAGCGAAAACGTGCAGTATAATATGGGGTAGAACATTATGGAGGATATCGTGATGGCGGAAAAAACAGTATCGAAGCATACTCTGCAGCGTCTCCCCTATTATCTGCACTACCTGCAGGCTTTGCAGGAAGAAAACATTGTCAGCATCTCTGCGCCGGTCATGGCGGCGGACCTTCACCTCAACGAGGTAAAGGTGCGCAAGGATCTGGCCGCGGTCAGCCGTACTGCCGGCAAGCCGAAGGTGGGCTTTGCGGTCGACAAGCTGATTGCGGACATTGAAGAGTTTTTGGGCTACAACAACATCCGCGACGTGGTGCTGGTGGGTGCCGGTCATCTCGGTCGGGCGTTGCTGTCGTACAAAGGCTTTGAGGCGATCGGCATCCGCTTTGTGGCGGCGTTCGACAACGATCCGCAGCGCATCAACACCGAGGTCAACGGCGTGCCGGTCCACTCCACCAACGAGTTGGTAGACTATTGCCTACAAAACAAGATCCATCTTGGCGTCATCACCGTGCCGGCCAACGGCGCGCAAGCGGTTTGCGACCGCTTGATCGAAGGCGGCGTGGTGGCTATCTGGAATTTTGCGCCCTGCCGTTTGACGGTAGAAGACGATATTCTGGTGCAAAACGAAAACATGGCATCGTCGCTGGCGGTGCTGTCGGAGCACCTGAGCAACCGCTGACCTACATAGGCACTTTTCCCGAAAGGACTTGATAGTATGAAAATCGGTATTTATGGCTACGGCAATCTCGGCAAGGGTGTGGAATACGCCGTGATGCAAAACCCGGATATGGAGCTGTTTGGTGTGTTCACCCGGCGCGATCCGGCCACGGTGCATATCCTCACCGAAGGAGGTAAGGTGTTCCCGGCTGATGACGTAACCAAGTATAAAGAGGATATCGACGTGCTGATCATCTGCGGCGGCAGTGCCACCGATCTGCCCACGATGACCCCGGCATTGGCAGCCGATTTCAACGTGATCGACAGCTTTGACACCCATGCGGATATCCCGACGCATTTCGCGCGCGTAGACGCCGCCGCCAAGACTAGCGGACATACGGCGCTTATCTCCTGCGGTTGGGACCCGGGTATGTTCTCACTCAACCGCTTATATGCCAACGCCATTCTGCCGCAGGGGAAGGATTACACCTTCTGGGGCAAGGGTGTCAGCCAAGGGCATTCGGATGCCATCCGCCGCATTGAAGGCGTGGCCGATGCACGGCAGTATACCTGTCCGGTCGAAGCAGCCGTAGAAGCGGTGCGTCGTGGCGAACAGCCGGAGCTTTCCACTCGCGAAAAGCATACCCGTCTTTGCTACGTGGTAGCCAAGCCGGGTGCAGATACCGCACGCATTGAGCAAGAGATCAAAACGATGCCGAAGTATTTTTCGGATTACGATACCACGGTGCATTTCATCTCGCAGGAGGAGCTGGATGCCGAGCACAAGGGGATCCCTCACGGCGGTTGCGTCATCCGCACCGGTCAGACCGGCGGCGGCCAGACGCACGTGATAGAATACAGCCTCAAGCTGGATTCTAACCCCGAGTTTACCGCCAGCGTGTTGGCGGCGTACGCCCGGGCGGTGTACCGCCTGAACAAGCGCGGCGATACCGGCTGCAAGACGGTGTTTGACATCGCACCAGCCGAGCTTTCGGCGCAATCCCCTGAGGAGCTCCGCGCACACATGCTGTAAATCACACAATAGAAACATCCCCGTTCCGGAAACCCGGAACGGGGATGTTTTTTGCTTATCAGGCTTTCTTCTTTTTCTTGATGATCAAAACGATCACCACGGCAGCCGCGATCAGCAGGATCGCACCGCCACCGATACCGACATACAGCCACGGGAAGTCACCCTCACCGCCAACCGGCAGCGGCGAGCGTTTCGGCGGATCCTTGACCGTGATCGTCACAGAACCGAGATCCTTTCCGTTGTAGGTGCAATGGATGGTATACGTACCCGGCTTCGTCGCCGAGAACACACCGTCCACCACCTTGCCGTTCTCGTTATCGACCGTAAAGACCGCACCCTTAAGCACCGACGGATAGGTAGCCGCCACGCGGATCTTCTCGTTGGTCTCGCACTCGGTCTTCTCCACGATCATCTGCTCGAGCTCCACAGCCTCGCCACTGATGTAGTTCGGGCAGCTTGCCGAAACCACAAAGGAGCCTCCGTTGACCACCGGATCCATCGGATCGTTGGTTGCAACGTCGTAATACCGCAGCGCCAAGCGGTCGTTGACATAGACCTCAATACACACCTTATCTTCCTCAACGTTATAGATCGAGAAGGTATAACGATATGTCTTATCATACTGGAAGTACGGATGATCCTTTCTGCCGTAGTGATAGGTTATACGGTACTGATCGACCAAGGCGTCGTTAACGCCGTTCTTCCACAGGTTGATTCCCTGTGTCCAGATGACTTCATCCGGGTTGCTCGGATCGGGCGTTTCCTGTGCCGTGAACTGCACCAGGTAACCGTACATCATGTTAGCCGTCAGCGCTTCATCCTCATTTACCTGATTGCCGCGCAAAATCACATAGAACGGCGGCACGATCTCATCATCGTAGGATTTCTGCGCTTCGATAGTGAAGGTATAGTCCTTACGCTTATCTATAGCGGTAATCTCATGATAGGTATCGTCACTCGTCCACAGCACCTTGCCGTTATCCTGCATCACCGGGATAAAGCCCTCTTCAAAGCGGAATTCCTCCCAGATGCCCTTGTCGTTAGTCGGGGCTTTCACGTCGGTATCCACTTTCTCAGCCCACACACCGTCCTTATACTGCAGAACAAATGTCTCGGTGATCTTCATCTCCTGACCGGCGCTGCGACCGTGCGCGCCCTTCGGAATGGTGATGGTATCACCGTCCTTCGGAGCACCACCGATCTCGTTGTAGTGCATAGTAATAACAAACAACGTACGAAGGGTAGCACCACCGCTCTTCCATGCCACGTTATCGGTAAACGAGACACCGTTGTACTGATACTCCAGCCCATAGTAGCCGTGATAGCCGATGCTGCCGGGGATGTCGTCACGCGTGCGGAAGTAAACGTTCATGTGGCTGTTTTCCATCTGCACGATCTGCACGCCGATCACTTCCGTCTCCACGCTGGTGATCTCGTCATACTCATAGTCGGACAGGATACCGTCGGAAAGGTAACCGGTCCAATCCGCGGTGGCAACGAGACCGTTGCGGCCAGAGTTGGTGTAGGCCTTTGTGCCGGCGGTGATGTGCAGCGTACCGGTCAGCGTATCGCCCGGCAGATCTGCCGCAGAGATGCGCACAAACAGATACGGATCGTCGTTTTGTACGGTGGCGTTCACCTTTTTGCCGTTAAACTCTATCTGGAAGCCGCTGTAGTTCGTACCTTTTGGCACGTTTTCCAACGGAGCATCAAGCAACAAGTAGAAGTGCCATTCCTCAGCGACTGGGTTGTATTTACCGGTGCGCAACAACCGCGTAATCGCGATCTCCTCAAAATCGGTGTTGTTGGTCGGCTCGAGCATACTGATGCCGCCCTTATAATAGTACAGACGAATGTCTTTGGTCAGTTCAATACCGGTGGACTCATCATCCGGCGACAGTGCCTTGCCGGCCTTCAACGTAACGTATGCACCATCCTTTGATCCATACGGCAGCGCCTCCGCCGGGATGCGGACGCACAGCGAATGCTCGTAGGAGTGGTAGGTGCGCACATCGTATTCCTTGCCGTCTACGCCGATCAGCTTCATACCATTAAAGAACATCTGATCGATGCTGCCGGGCAGAAGCGTGTTGACGTTGATATACACATCCCAATAGTTATATTGCGAACGGAAAGAGGAAACCGTATGGACAGACTCACCGGTGAACTTCGTATAGCGCTCAACCGGCGCCGGCTCATACTTTTCTTTCCAGCGCTTACCATTGTAATAAAAACTGACTTCTTTATAGGTGACCGCATAGCCGTCGAGAATAAACATACCTTTAATGGTAACTTTATCCTTATCCTTGGCCGCAACACCGCAGTCAGACAGCGTCAGGTATGCCATCCCCTCGCCATGGCGGCAGAGGTTAGCGCCCTCGAGCAGCTTGCCGTTGTAGTAGATGCCGCTAACACCGTCGTAGGTAGCAGGCAGCACGCGGTCGGTCCAGGTGCTATCCACCGGGAAGTGGTCGGTAGTGAGAAGGAAAATACCGTTGGCATCGCCGCCATAGCCGGTATTCGTATCCAGCTTCAGCTCAACGTTCGTTTCGCTCGGCTTGAGCTGCAGGTACGCAGCAGGAACCCACATCGTGCCGGTCCACACCGCCTCATACGTCTCGGTCAGCTCATAGCCGTAGTAGCCCACGTTGCTCTTGTATTGACCGGCGACCAAGGTCAGCTTTTCGCCCTTGGCCGGCATATTGGCCACCGGGAGCTCCACGAACAGACCATTCTTACCCCACTTTTTAGCGGTAAGCACCAGCTCATTGCTGCCGACGATCGCCTTCTGC
>JAFUPS010000105.1 GCA_017481085.1 Clostridia bacterium
CAGGCTCGGCAGATTGGAGAAATCCAGCTCCGGATCGACGCCCTGCGTATACATATTCAGACCAACCGTCACAAGGTCGAGGTTGCCGGTGCGTTCACCGTTGCCAAACAGCGTACCCTCCAGACGGTCCGCGCCGGCCAACAGACCGAGCTCCGCACCGGCCACACCGGTACCGCGGTCGTTATGCGGGTGCAGGCTGATGATGGCCGCCTCGCGGTTTTTGATATGCGTGATGAAGTATTCCACTTGGTCGGCATACGTATTGGGAGTGCACATCTCCACCGTATTCGGCAGGTTGAGGATGACCGGATTTTCTTTGGTGGACCCAAGAGCCTCCATAACCGCCTCACACACGTATACCGCCGCATCCGGCTCGGTGCCGGAAAAGCTTTCGGGCGAATATTCAAAGCGGATGTTGGTATCGCCGTCAAATTCCTCCGCCAGCTTACGCACCAGCTTGGCACCGGCCACCGCAATGTCGGTCACGCCCTGCACATCGGCGTGAAACACCACCTTGCGTTGCAACGTAGAGGTGGAATTATAGAAGTGCACAATAACGTTTTTCGCACCGCGGATCGCTTCAAACGTGCGGCGAATGAGATGCTCGCGCGCCTGCACCAGCACCTGGATGGTCACATCGTCCGGGATATAGCCGCCTTCAATAAGCGCACGGCAGATCTCATACTCCGTTTCGGACGCCGACGGGAAACCGATCTCGATCTCCTTAAAACCCATTTTGCACAGTGCCGTGAAAAACTCCAGCTTCTGCTGCAGGTTCATCGGATCGACCAACGCCTGGTTACCGTCGCGCAGGTCCACACTGCACCAGATCGGCGCTTTGGTGATGGTACGCGTCGGCCACTGCCGGTTGGGCAGATCTACCTGTGTAAACGGAATGTACTTTTTAAAGCCTTGATTCATCGTCGGATTCCTCCTCTTTATTCCACGGGATGAGACTGACAGCTTCCATAACCGGCTCGCGCATCCACAGCTCCGGCGTCACACGCACCTCAAAGCCGCAGGCGGCATCTGTGGCCCACTCGCCCATGCTCGCACGCGGAAACGCGTATTTTGCCATAATCAGCATCATCACGCCGCCCGGCACACATACCACCGCTTCGGTAGAACCGGAACGCATTAGGTATTCCACTAACTGCTCAAATGCCTCGCTCACACGGGTCTGGAAGCTCTCGGCATCCTCGCCCCCCGGGATCGCTCCGCTTTGACCGCTCACCCATTCTGCAAAGCCGGGCTGGGTCTTGAGCTGTGTCACCGTTTTGCCCTCCCATTCGCCAAGCGAGCATTCGTTCAAACCTTCCAGCGTGATGACGTCCGCCTTCGGGTACAGCACCTGCAGCGTTTGCAAGCAACGCGAAAGCGGCGCGGCAAACAGCTTGGTCGCCGGTGTGACCGGCGGATAATCAAACGCTTCCTTCATGTCCAGCAAATGCCGGAGTCCCTCCGGCGACAGCGGTACGTCCGTCTGCCCCAAATACACGCCGTGCTCGTTTGCCTCGGTCATTTCGTGTCGAATTAGATAAATTTTGTAAGATTTCATAAGAAAATCCCTCGTTTTATGAATAAAGTGCCCATTTACAAACCGTAAACTTTACGATATAATAATAAAACAATGTGTATAAATC
>JAFUPS010000009.1 GCA_017481085.1 Clostridia bacterium
ACGACAAAAACGCTTGATCTGTGCATTATCGCGGCTGGAAACAGCAATCATGGGGGCACCTCCTTTGTGTGAAGTAAAGCAAGAATGTCCGCCGGCACAAGTGCCGACGGACGCAACTTGAACTTATTTAAGGGCCGCTTTAGCCTGCTCGGTCAGAGCGGTGAAAGCAGCGGCATCGCTGACAGCGATCTCCGCGAGCATCTTGCGGTTGAGGGCAACGCCGGCCTTCTTCAGACCGTTCATGAACGAAGAGTAGTTCATACCGTTCATCTTGCACGCCGCGCTGATACGGGTGATCCACAGACGACGGAAGTCACGCTTGCGCTGACGGCGGCCGATGTAGGCATAGTTGCCCGACTTCATGACCGCTTCCTTCGCGGTACGGAACAGCTTGGACTTGGCACCATAGTAGCCCTTCGCAAGCTTCAAGACTTTCTTTCTTCTTTTGTGCGTCATCATCGCACCTTTAACACGAGCCATGTTTCATATCCTCCTGAATACTAACGATTATTTGTACGGGATCATGCGCTTCACTGCTGCCACGTTCGTCACGTCGGCCACGGCAGTCTGGCGCAGATTGCGCTTGCGTTTACGGTTCTTCTTGTTCAAGATGTGGGATTTGTTCGCATGAGCGCGGATGACCTTTCCGTTAGCACTCAGTTTGAAACGCTTTTTTGCACCACTGTGCGTTTTGATCTTCGGCATGATTATATCCTCCTTGGTTTGAATTATTTACCGGGTTTTGCGGCCGGGCGCGGAGCCAGGAACATCAGCATATTGCGACCTTCCAGCTTCGCCGGCTTTTCAACGATGGCTTGTTCAGCGCATGCTTCCGCGAACCGCTTCATCGCATCCAGACCGATTTCCGGATGGCCCATCTCACGGCCACGGAAACGAATCGAGACCTTCACTTTGTCGCCGCCTTCGAGGAAACGGATCGCCTGACGCAGCTTCGTGTTGAAGTCTGCCACGTCGGTCTTCAGCCCCAGACGGATCTCTTTGATCTCAACCACGCGCTGATTTTTGCGGGCTTCCTTTTCACGCTTGGCCTGCTCAAAACGGTATTTACCGTAATCCATAATGCGGCATACCGGTGGCTTGGCGTTCGGGGAGATCTTCACCAGATCAAGACCGGCTTCATCCGCCAGGTGCTGGGCTTCGCGCGCGGACATAATGCCCGCCTGCTCACCGTCGACACCGATCAGTCGGACTTCGCTGTCGCGGATCTGTTCGTTGATCTGCAATTCTTTCGTAGCTATGATCGACACCTCCGTTTGTCGTGAATACAAAAAACGCAGACAGAGAGACTGTCTGCGTTACAAATGACACCTAAGGTGGTATCCTTCGCGATTGACCTGTTGGAACGAAATCCGCAGGTGAAAGCAGACAGACTACTTTACTTTGTTTTCTTGCATCGTCTATTATACACACGGCAACCGCCGTTGTCAATAGGTTTTTCCAAAAAAATCAGCAAATTTGCAGGCGCTCCGCCGCCGTGCATTGGCCGGTGGCATCGTCCAGCGTAAACAGCACCGCATCCATACAGCACGGACCGCTCGCCGCCACAAACCGCGTAGGCACATGCAGGCGCATCTTGGTGATGGGAGCCGACGGCTCTACCCCCAAAATCGAGTTGACAGGGCCGGTCATGCCGACATCGGTGATAAAGCCGGTGCCACCCGGCAATACCTGCGCGTCCGCCGTCTGTACGTGCGTATGCGTGCCGAAAACAGCCGACACGCGCCCATCGGCCCACAGCGCCAGACCTTTCTTTTCCGCCGTTGCCTCCGCATGGAAATCCACCACACAAAAGCGCGGATTGCCGGCCTCGGCCAGCAAACGGTCCAGCGTATCGAACGGGTTATCCAGCGGCTCCATATACGCCGTACCCAGCAGGTTGATGACCGTTACCTGCCGCCGTCCGAGATCCACCGTACACATCCCGTGCCCGGTTACCGCCGCCGGATAATTGGCCGGCCGCAGCAGCATCGGCTCCGATTCCAGCAGATCGAGGATCTCCCGACGCCGGAAGGTATGGTTGCCGCCGGTGATGACGTCCGCACCGGCCGCAAACAGCGCCTCGGCCGACTGCGGCAGAATGCCGTTGCCGTCGGCAGAGTTCTCACCGTTAACAACGCACACGTCAACGCCGTATTGCCGTTTAACAGCCGGCAGTACTTTTCGTAAATGCGCACAGCCAACCCCGGCAACTACGTCGCCAACACATAAAATTTTCATAGTCTCACGCCTTTCCGGAGACAGTATACCATAAAAGCGGTGGAAGGTCAATCGGATTGGGCTTGCGTTTAGCGGAAATATGTGATATATTAGTATATATCCTTATTAAAAAGGAGGATTTTTATGTCTTGGGAAAAGAAAGATCAGCCGGTGGAACAACCGGTTGATGAAACGATAAGCGAAGAAACCGTGACCGAACAGCCGGCGCCGAAGCGCCGCGGCCGTCCGCGCAAGGCGAAGGCAACTCCTGCCGCCGAGCAACCTACCGAGCCGCAGGAGCCGGAGCTGGACGCGGAACGCGCCGTCGAAGGCGTGCACCGTGGGCGCTATCGCTTTGCAGCATGGATCGGGCTGATCGTTATTCTGTTTGCCATCATCGGTGTGATTTCGATGGTCGTGCTGGGCGTCAATCTCATCCGCAATGCAAGCGACCATACCGAGCTGATGAACGAGCTGCACGATCTCGCCTACCCGATCTCCTACTACCAGCCCACCGCGTTTGATGAGCTGGCGGACGCGGACAGCGATAAGCTTCTGCTGGCCGCCGTCTACAAGATCACCAAAGCAGAGGAAGTGCGTCAGCTACGCGAAAACACCGGCGAATTCAACTATAAGCTGGATGCAGAGGCACGCTTGATCATCCCGACCGAAACCATCACCAAAGCGTATAAAACGCTGTTTGGCAAGGATGCCGAACCGGTGTTCAACACCATTGGGTCGGACAGTCAATCGTATGCGCAGTTCTTCTACGACGCGGAAAACAACTGCATGCACGTGCCGTGGATCTACTCCACTTCGTCGTCGCTGTACGTCACCGTGGCAGACGATATTACGTTGCGCAGCAATACCGCGCGCGTGCGTATCGGATACGTGCTGCAGACCGCGCTTGGGTACGACGATTTCGGCAACCGCCTGCAGCCGACCGCAGAGCAAGCA
>JAFUPS010000010.1 GCA_017481085.1 Clostridia bacterium
CAGGCCGGTGAGAAAATCCTCCAGCGGCGTTGCGGCAAGAGCCGCGCGGCGAGCGCACAGCATGGTATATAGTTGCTCCTCCGTATACACCGGCAGCAGATCGAGCAACAGCGTAAGCGACCCTTGCTTGCGGCGCTCCCATTCACCGGCCGCACGGGAAATTTGCATAACGGCCGGCCCGGAAACGCCGTATTCGGTAAAGAGAATCTCGCCGGTATGCGCGATCATCGGGCGGCCGTTTAAGCACAACGTAGCCGTGCCGTCCATACGCAAGCCTTTGACAGCGCGCACAAATTGCGTATCGGTGCGTAGCTGCACCACCGACGGAAACAGCGGCGTGCGTGTGTGCCCGAGATCGGACAGCAGTTTATAGCCGCCGGCACTGCCACCGCAGGAGGGCGACGCCGCACCGCCAACCGCTACGATCACGTGAGAGGCGGCGATATCGCCGGATGCGGTGCACACAGTAACACCGTTAGTCGCAGGGCGCAGGGCGGTCACCGCACAGTCGCAACGAAGCTCTGCCACCGTAGCAGCCGCCAAGCGAAGACAATCGAGCACCGCCGCCGCGCTGACACACAGCGGATAGATGCGATCATCCTCACGCACCACCGTCTCCACACCGATCGAGCGGAAAAAGGCGCACGCATCCTCCCACGAAAACCGGGAAAGAACCGAGGAAACGGTTGCTTTTCCGCTGCCGTGGTAGTTGACCGCCGAAGCGTTTTTATGCGAGATATTGCAGGTTCCGTTGCCGGTTGCCAGCAGTTTTTTGCCCACGCGCGGGGCTTTTTCCAGCAGCAGAATGCGGGCATCCGGAGCTTTTTGCCCGGCCATGACCGCCGCCGCCAGACCGGCTGCGCCGCCACCGACGATCACCAAATCCGCTCGTTCCATCGTATCACCTCATTTTCCCCTATTCTACCATGCTTTCAGGAGTGATTCAAGAGAAAGTTTTGACGGCATTTTGAAAAGTTCGACAAAAGCGGTTGCGAAATACAAATAAATATGGTATGCTAATTATAATTATAGGTTTTTACGCAACCAAAACAGAAAAGGAGTTTCCTTTATGATCTGGCATAGCGATTCCATAAGTAAAGTTTTACAGGAATTGGGCGTTTCACGCGACGAAGGACTTACCAACGCGCAGGCAGACGAGCGCACCGACCGATACGGTGCCAACGTTCCGCCGGTGCAGGAAACGCACAATTTTTCCACCTGTCTTAAGGCGGCGTTCCACAATCCCGGCATGCAGGCGATGCTGATCGCCGCAGTGGGGATCATTGCCTTTTCCATCTACCGCACCAGCAAGGGGCATCCGACAGATTGGTCGTTGATGGCCGTGATGATCGTGGCAACGCTCATCTATGCCGGTGTGGTGGCCGCCCTGCGGTATTTTGCGGAAAAGCGGCTGGTCAATGTCACCTCTCACGCCGCCACTGCGGCTAAAGTACTGCGCGACGGCAAGTGGTATTCCACCACTGCCGACCGGCTTGTACCGGGCGATATCATCCGCTTGTACGAGGGTGATCTAGTGCCGGCAGACTGCCGTATTCTGGAAAGCTATTCGCTACTGTGCGATGAAACGGTGTTGACCGGTGATACCATCCCGGTGGCCAAGGCGGCCGGGGAAAACCTCTCGAATATCACGCCGCTCAAAAAGCGCACCAACATGGTATATGCCGGATGCATGGTCGTGCTGGGCAGTGCAGAAGCGGTGGTTGTGGAAACCGGTGGCGATACCGAGCTCAACCGCCAGCAGCTACTGCAGATGGATAGCAGGCGGTATCTCCCTCACCAGGAAGCGCTGGGCAAGACCGGCCGCGCGGTGACCGCTGTAGCAGTATGCGGTGCCCTCCTCTCTTTTGCCGGGGCAATGGTGTGCCAGGACAGATATAACGAACTGGTATGGTCGGATATGTTTATAACGGCGGCGGCCATTATGGCGGCGGCAGCGGCCGTTACACTGGGTATTCCGGCGCTGACCGCCATTACCGCCACCGTCAAACGCTTGGAGCGCCGCGGTGTGCTGGTACAGCATCTGGATGCTGTGGAGAAAATCGGACATGCGCACGTGATCGTATTGGACCGCTTTTCCATTCTCACCGAGGATGCGTTTACAATGAAGGACGTATACACCGGTGAGACCGTTATGCCGGCTCCGACCAAAAATCCCGACCAGGCTGTAGCATCGCTGGTACAACTGGCAACGCTGTGTAGCCGGGATAACGATGTCGGCGATCCGATGGATGCCGCCATTGCGCAATACGCCAAAAAGATCGGCATGGATACCGCTAAACTGCACGGAGAATTTCCGCGCATGGGGGTTATTCCCTCCTCGGCTTCGCGGCATTGCATGACTGCCATTCACCTGATATCCGGCAAAAACGTAGCCATCCTTAAGGGCGATCCGACCGAGGTGATTCCGCATTGTACAGATGCTAACGCCGAGCAAATTGCCGAGCTGACCCTCAGCATGGAAAAGCGCGGCGAGCGGGTGCTGGCGGTTGCGTACCGCTATCTGGATGAAGTGACCTCCAACCCGACGGCGGAGGATATCGAAAACGATATGATCTTCGTGGGTCTGTTGGGTTTGGCTTCCCGACCGCGACCCAAAGCGGAAAAGGCGTTGTTTGAATGCGCCGATGCCGGTATCACCACCCTGCTCATTACCGGCGATTCGCTGGCTATGGCAACTGCCAGCGCCAAAAGCATCGGGCTGATCGACAGCGACGACGAAGCGTTTGACGGTGTATTGCTTGCCGATATGTCCGACGACGATATTATGGAGCTTTTGCGCACCGTCCGCGTTATTTCCCGACCGGCGACAGACGACCGTTCACGCATTGTCAGGGCATTGCAGAAGCGCGGTGCTACCGTCATTATGACCGGCGACGACGCCCGGGATCTGGCCGCCATGAAGGAAGCGGATATCAGCGTAGCTATCGGCGACTGCGAGGACGTAGCCAAGGTCGGCGCAGATATCATCATCCCGGACGGACGCTTCGAAACACTGCGCTATACCGTCCGCGCATCGCGCGGCATGATGACCTCTATGCGCAAGGCCACCGGATTCCGGGTGGCGGCATCGGTAGGCATCGTGATGACCGAACTGCTGGGGTTGCTGTTTGGCGGCTGTCTGCTGCTCTCCCCGTTGATGCTGTTGCTGTGCGGCTTACTGGTAGAGCTGGTGTTTGCACCGGCGTTGGCCGCCGAAAAAGCCGAATGGCGTGAAATGCACATTCCGCCGCGTCTGGCACATCTGCCGGTGCTGAACATCTTATGGATGCTACGGAGCATCGCACAGGGATTGGTGATGGCCATCGGTCCGGCGGTGGTGTTTGCCGTTGTGGGCATAACGACCGGCGATTGGAATAATCTGGCGGTATCGCAAGCCGCGCTTACCTTCCTGCTGACATTAGCCGTACAGGGCTTTGTATTCCGCGCCTCTATCCCCTCGGCATTCGCGCCGTTTAACTGGCGGTGGCCGATGGCGCTGGCCGTCACGGTCGTGTTGGCAATCCTGCTGGCTACCATCCCGGCACTAGGCACGGTATTTGGTGTGACGGTCGGCAGTGGTTGGGCAATCATTTTGGCGGCAACGCTGGTACCGGCGTTGCTCACCGATATTATCAAGAGTGTATTGGCGCTGTTTGCCGGCAGCAAACGCGAAAGCAGCGAACTGAACTGATTTTAACCGAAAGAAGGGACGGCCATGTTTGCGGCGGTCAACAGCATGGGCTTGCTTGGCATCGACGGCTTTATGGTGCAGGTCGAAGCGGACATTTCCAAGGGACTTCCGGGCTTTGACGTGGTAGGTCTGCCGGACGCGGCGGTGAAGGAATCGCGCGACCGTGTGCGGGCAGCTATGAAAAATTGCGGCTATCAATATCCGGTCAGCCGCATCACCATCAACATGGCGCCGGCAAATGTCCGCAAGGTCGGCTCGGTATACGATCTGCCGCTGCTGATGGGCATCCTCAAGGCAAGCGGTCAACTGAACGCCGATACCGATGAGTTTGCGTTTATCGGTGAACTGTCGTTGCTCGGCGAGCTACGGCCGGTCAGCGGTGTGCTGTCGATGGTGATCGCCGCACGGGAGCACGGTATCAAAGCCGTGTTTCTGCCACCGCAAAACGCCGCGGAGGGCTCGGTGGTGGACGGCATTACTTGCTATCCGGTACACAGCGTGACCGAGCTGGTCGCGCATCTGCTGGGCATCCAGCCGCTGCAACCCGCCACCGGATGGCAGCCGGACCCGAACCACAAGTCATTTGTGCCGGATTTTGCAGACGTCATGGGGCAAGCGGTGGCACGACGCGTGATGGAGATCGCCGCTGTGGGCGGCCATAACGTGCTGCTCATTGGCAGCCCGGGCGCCGGTAAAAGCATGCTGGCTAAACGGTTGCCGGGTATTCTGCCGGACATGACCGCGGACGAGGCATTGGAGGCCACCAAGATCCACTCGGTCGCCGGAACGCTTGGGGCCGATACCGGCCTGCTGCAGGAGCGTCCGTTCCGTTCGCCGCACCACACCGTTTCGGTGGCTGGATTGACCGGCGGCGGCACCACTCCCCGCCCGGGCGAGGTATCGCTGGCGCATCACGGTGTGCTGTTTTTAGACGAGCTGCCGGAGTTTTCGCGGCAATCCATGGAAAGCCTGCGTCAACCGCTGGAAGACAGCCGCGTGACCATTTCCCGCGTCAACGCGACTGTCACCTACCCATGTACCTTCATGCTGGTGGCGGCGATGAATCCCTGCCCGTGCGGATTTTATGGGCATCCCACCCACGCCTGCACCTGCTCTCCACAAGCAGTGCGGCGGTATTTATCGCGTATTTCCGGGCCGTTGCTCGACCGTATCGATCTACATATCGAAGTACCGCCGGTGCAGTTTGACGAGCTTTCCAGCAAAAAGAAATCCGAGAGCTCGGCGGATATTCGGGTACGCGTTAACAAGGCCCGCGAAATCCAGAACGCGCGGTTTGCCGGTACGGATATCACCTGCAACGCACATATTCCGGACAGTCAGCTGAAAAACTGGTGTCCGGTGAGCGACAGCGCCGAGCAACTGCTGCGCGACGTGTTTGATAAGCTGGGGCTGTCCGCTCGGGCGTACAACCGCATTCTCAAGGTCGCGCGTACCATTGCGGATATGGACGGCAGCGAGGTCATTGATTTTGCGCACATTGCCGAGGCGGTGCAATACCGCTCGCTCGACCGCAAATACTGGGGCGAATAAATAAAACAGCTTCAAGCGATTGCTTGAAGCTGTTTTGTTTGCTATTATGCCGTGGATGACCGCCTCATCCGTCACCGGCGTAAACGGATTCTTCGCTTCGCTCAGAATGACGGAAGAAGGCTTTCGGGAGGGCATGGAAACCCTCCCCTACGCACACCCACCGGAAGCAGGGCGATAACGCCCCGCCTTGCGGGATCGCGTTTATCCCAACGTCTCGAGGCCGTATTCAAACAGCATCGCATTTGTCTGTATCACGGTGAGGTGATTGCACACCGCATACAGCACCACGCTATCGAACGGCAGCTTAACGTACAACGGCGAATAGCCGGAGCAACGCAGCAACTGCTGCGTCTCTTCGATATTCAGCTGCATGGCCAGCGCCAGACAAAGCAGTTTTTTGCGCTCCGGCACACGCAGCCCCGAGAAGATTTGATAGGCGTATACCTCCGACAATTCGCACGACCGGACGACTTCCGATTTGCGTAAGCCTTTTTTCTCTATCAGTTGCTGCAACATATCCGACAGCTTACCGGATATCAGATAGTCGCGGTTTTCGTCATAAAAATCGCGGAATTCCTCATAGTTCTGCAGTTCTTCCAACAGCTTGGCGGTATCTTTTTTCATACCTTTTCCCTCTCTGAAAACACCCAATATGCTATCATTATAGCAAAACCGACATTGTTCGTCAACTATGCCATCAGCATAATTCCAGGCGTAACGAAGCCCTTTCCGACGCATCGGAAAGGGCTTTTGTTTTATAATGCTTTTGCTAAAGCGGAGACGGATTGATAGCGTTTGGCAGAGCTTATTTGCGTACAGCGCAGCACCACACGCCCCAGCGCCCCCTGCGCCAGCGTGACGGTCGGATGCCGGCCGGTAAGCATGACGTTGAGCAGCACGCCGGTGGCGTAAATATCGGTGCGCTGGTCGCTGGCAGCAATGCCCAACTGCTCCGGTGCGCTGTAACCGACCGTGCCGAGCATCACCGTATCCCGTTGGTCGGTCGGCGATGCCTCTCTGTAGGCATTAAAATCAATCAGCACTACCCGACCGTTTGCGCCGAGCATGACGTTTTCGGCCTTGACGTCGCGGTGGACGTAGCCGTTTTCGTGCAACAGCTGCAGCGCACCGCACAGGCGGCGGAGAATGCGGCGGGCCTCGCGCTGACTGAACAGCCCGACCTCCAGCGCTTCGGCGACGGTCAGGCCGTCAACGTATTCCTCCAGCACGATCTGCCCGTCCTCGGCATCGTACACCTCGTAGACCTCCGGCAGGACGTCGGTGCGCAGTCCTTGCAGAAAGGTGTAGATATCCAACGAGCTTGCAAAGCTATGCAGCACCACTTTGCGCCCCAGCGTACGATGACGAAGCAGCAACGCCTGCGCATCGTTGTGGTCGGAAAGCTTTTTGACCAGCTCAAATTCCTCAAAGATCGTATCGATATATGCTTGTCTTGTCATCGTTTCACCACCAGATCACGGATCGAATAATGCGAGCAGTTCCTCAAAAGAGATGACGTCGGCGGTTGGGTCGATCAAATAAGTAATATTGATTCTGACCACCCGATCATCAATCGCTGTATAAAAGTATGCATCCTGACAAATGTAAGCAAGCTCTTCCAATGTTCTCTCTTCCTGAACGCATCCCTGATAGGTCCGACCACCGAAAACACGAGTCTCCATATGATAAGCGATATCATAGCGTTCGTTAGAAGCAACACACTCGCTTATTTCTTCCTCTACACTTGTACCGATCTGTTCTATTATCGCTACCCGCGTCTGCGGACAACTATATGGGCTCTCACTAAAATCTATATAACCTTTCACTGCAATCTGTGTAGGAGTGTAGCTCGATGATGATGGTGCCAACGCCCCGATCCGCAAACGGATACCGGACCAATCGTTCCAATACACTCCGTCTTCATAGTGGCCGGGATGATATTCCGCCAGCATCACCGGATGCGTTGCGTTCGCACCAGGAGGTACGTACGTTCCTGTTCGGCACGTTGTGTATACGCCGCCGGCAGCGGTCGAAACAGCTTGGCGCGTGGTGGTCGTTGTAGTGGTGGTATATTGATTCGTTGTGGTGGTCGTTGCAGTTGTCGTGGTGTTCGTCGTGCGGTCGCCGTTGACGGTATCATCGGGCAGCGTTGTCTGCGTGGTCGTGGAAGTCGGTATGGTAATGACCACCGTTTCGCCATTTGGTTTTTGCAGAATGGACGTTGTGGTGGTGGTCGGCTCGGTAACGATCACCGTTTCGCCGTTTGGCTTTTGCAAAAAGGAGGTTGTGGTGGTTGCAGCAGTCGTGGTGGTCGTTGTACCCAATGCTGCCGTCTGTGATTTCGTACTGCCGGTCGGCGTGACGGTATCGAGTGCGTCAGGCGGCGGTGGCGGCCACAGCAGGCATACCAACAAAACGGCGATGGCTGCCATCACACCGGCGGCAGAGCGCCATATCACCCGGTGCGATACCCATTGCGGTACAGGTACGATTCGTTTTTGTGTCAACGGTGTCATGCAATGCAGGCAGAATTTAACGTCATCCTGCAACGGTGCGCCGCAATGCGGGCAGTTCCGGCCCATCGGTATCGCCTCCTCCCCTCGCTAATAGAGACATTATAGCAGAAATAATATCATAAATCAACTTTTCTCGTCAATTATGCTGCCAGCATGGTGATGAAATATTTTTAAAGTATCAGTATGAAAATGGTGAACTTTCTTTGTTCAAAGGCGACGGGAATCAATTGTACAATATTGTAATATAGAGAAATAAGTGTATATTAATTTGTTGCTAAAAAGGATATGAGAGAAAAGCAAGAATTCTCTCATA
The DNA here is from genome assembly GCA_017481085.1 of Clostridia bacterium. Taxonomy (GTDB): domain Bacteria; phylum Bacillota; class Clostridia; order Oscillospirales; family Acutalibacteraceae; genus RGIG426. The sequence goes on from JAFUPS010000010.1 coordinate 8,072, forward strand.
TCCTTTTTATAATTTCTTTGTGAGTGTGTACTTGAGCTGGCTGATTCGCCTTTGTTCTCCGGCGGTCGCTCATTGGCACGTTGCCATCGTGATACCGTCTTCGTGCGTGATTTCTTTAGGTTGGTATATTGCATCCAGGGAGCGACGCTCTCGTCGCTCCGAAGGCCACCTCATCCGTCACCGGCGTAAACGGATTCTTCGCTTCGCTCAGAATGACGGAAGAAGCCTTTCGGGAGGGCGTGGAAACCCTCCCCTACAATGGTTGCCGGAAGCAGGGGGATAACGCCCCTGTCCTACACATCATTCTTTTGCAGCAGGATGGCGAGGGCGGTGACGTCGTCACCGTGGCCGGCGGGTTGACGATCACGGGCAGCAAGAGCGATCTCCTCGCAAAAAGCCTGCAATGAACGCGGAAATTCCGGCCATGATAACAGCTTTTCCTCCAGCCAGGCAGCGTCATCGGTCAACACGCCATCGCTCATCATAAACAACAGGTCGCCGTCGGTCAGCGTGTCCTCCTGCTTATCAAACGCAATATCCGGCAGAATGCCGGCCGGCAAGGAAGCACGGTCAAAGCGTGATAAGCGGCCGCCGCTGAGCAAATAGGAGAAAGTTGCACCGGCCTTGAGCATACACAGCTTACCGGTGCGACAATCTACCCGGGCCACGTCCAGCGTCGAAAGGCTCTCCTCCTCCGATTTCGCCATCAGCGCGGCGTTGACCAGCCTCAGCACGCTACGTTCGCCAAAGCCGGCCTTGAACAAGCAAGCCGTCAGATTGGCAGCCATCGCGCCGTCTACCGCCGCACGGCCACCGCAACCCATGCCGTCGCTGAGCACGGCGGTCAACGTGCCGTCCGGTTGCTCAAACCACGAAACGGCATCGCCGCACAAGCGCTCACCGTCGCTGCAAAGCTGGGCCATCCCCACCGTCGCACGGTAGCGCGGACACTCAGCAAAGCAGGCGCGGACACCATCGGTCGTTTTGGTGATATGCGGACGGGCAAACAACCGGCCGCAGGCAATGCTCAGCTCCTCGGCCCATTCGTCGCAATCGGCCTTCGAGGGGATTTGCGGCATGAGGATATCCACCGTCATGCGGCCGTGTGCATCGGTCAGGCAGATGACCTCGGTCACCGCTATATCCAGATCGCGGCAAACCGCCGTCACGCGTTCGACAGCAGCCGTATCGACCTGCGCGGTCTGCGAAAAACGCTCGGACAGCTCTTCCAGCAACTCGGCCATACCGCTGAATTGTCCGGTGACGACCGAGCGGATTTCCGCAATGCGGCGAAAGGCCGTTTCACGGGTACAAAAATCGCTATAGCGACGGCTGAGGTCGTTGGCAAGCGTATCAATACGCGCACAGCGACCGGCAAAATCCGGCGGAAAATCCCGACGAAATACCTCGCCGTGTTCACGCAGCGTAGGCAGCAGATGGTGGAGCGCATCCATGGTGCGGCGCTCCTCCGTTTGCCAGCACACCGTGCGCAAACCGCACGAACGGCAGGTGCTGTCGGCCAGCGACGCAAACAGATTGCCGATATCCGGTTCGCTGATGTTGGCCAGCTTGCCGGACACGGCGTCTACCGTGCCGGCCACCTCGTGCAATGCCTGACCGGCCGCATCCAACTGTAACACCACGCTACGGCGAATGCCGGCGGCCTCCGGCTGCTCACTGATATCCGAAAACCACACCGTCAGATGGTTGTCCCACGCAGGCGGTATTGCCAGAAACAGCACCGCGGCAGTCAGCGATTCATACAAGCTGATGAGCACAGCGCCGATCTCCGGCTGTTGAATGGCGGCGATCAGGCTAACGGCGAAAAACACACCGGCGGATGCCAAGCGTCCGTGACGCATCAACCAACCGGCCAGCAGACCTCCCAGACTATACGTAGCAGCCACGACCGTGTTGCCGGAGGCGAGCATCATGGCAACGCCCAGCACCGTGCCGGCCATAGCTCCGCCGGCCTCGCGACTGATGCGCGCAAACAGCAGCACCAGCACCGCTGCCACAATGCGGCCGGGCGAGATGCCGGCCAACTCCAGCTCGGCAACCGACATGAGCACGACCGCTCCGACGACCGTCAGCGAAAGCTGGCGGAAGGTGGGCGACGATGGCGCCGTATCGGTATCCAGCAGAAGCGCAGAAGTTTCGCGGAAGAATACCGAAAA
>JAFUPS010000106.1 GCA_017481085.1 Clostridia bacterium
CGCAGAACTTCCGCTTTGTCGGGCACAGCGGCACCAAAACCGTCTGCCACCGCATCGAGGACGATAAGGTGGCGTTGGAAATCGGGCACGGCGCGGTCACGTCCGGTATGCCGGACGTTGCCTACTACCGCCCTGCCAGCTTTTTGACGCAGTATCTCGCACGCTCGTACGAGCGTGCAGATCACAAGGGCATCAGCCGCATCTTCATTCCCATCATGGCGGGGTTAGCCATTGTTGCCGCCGTGGTATTTGGCGTGCGTACGACCGATTGGATGGGAGCGGTCCGGCTGTTTGTGTTGCTGTTGGCCATTGGTCAGCCGGTGGCGCTGGGTGCCGGTGCCATAGCCGCGCTGACGCGCGTATCCAAACGCGTGTTGCGCGCCGGCGGTCTGCTCGTCGGACGGGCCGAGGCGGTCGAGTTTGCGCACGTGCATGCGCTGGCGGTAGACGCCATTGAGCTGTTCCCCGGCGAATGTGTGCTATTAAACGGTATCAAGACCTTCTCCGGCACACGCATTGACGACGCCATCGTGGACGCCGCTTCCATCTCTATTGCCGCCGGCGGTCCACTGTCGGAGGTGTTTCGCCGTATTATCGAGAACAAGACCGAACTGCTGCATGAGGTGGAAACTCTCACCTATGAGCAGGAAATGGGACTTTCCGGCTGGGTGAACGGTCGCCGGGTACTGGTGGGCAACCGTCGGTTACTGGAAAATCACGGTGTGGACGTCCCCTCGCGCGATTACGAAATGCGCTATTCCAAGGGCGACCGCCAACTGGTCTACCTCTCCATTGCGGGTGAGCTTTCGGCCATGTTTGTCATCACCTACACACGCAGCGAGGATATCGCCAAGGCGGTGAAAAAGCTGGGGCGTGCGCGCATCACGTTGCTGGTGCGCACCTGCGACCCGAATGTCACCGCCGAGCTGGTATGCCGCACCTTAGGTGCAGACGAATATTACCTGGAGATTCTGGGCTCAACCGCTCGCCGTCGCTATGAGCAGCTAGTGGGTAACGAGCCGAGCGAAGAGCCTGCCGGCATCGCCTCCAACGGGCGCATTGAAGGGCAATCCGCTGCGCTGACCGGTTGCCGACGGTTAAATGCCGGACTGATGGCAACACAGATCATTGCTATGGCCCTGGCCGTCTGCCTGTTTGTACTGGTGGCGGTAACCGCCTTCCTGCAGCCGGCGTTGCCTTTAGCCCCCTTAACCGCCGTGCTTTACATACTCATCACGCTGTTGACCGTCTTGGTTATTCCACTGCTGATGGGTGCATAATAAAGGAGTGACCCCTTATGATGATTTCCAGCCGCGGTCGGTATGCGTTGCGCGTCATGACCGATCTTGCCGAGCATAACACCGGCGCGTATATTCCGCTGACCGACATTGCCAGGCGCAAACAGGTATCGGAAAAATATCTTGAAAGCATCGTGGCAAGCCTGAGCAAAAGCGGTTATTTGGATGCCCTGCGCGGAAAAGGCGGCGGCTACCGCCTCAACCGGCCGGTCGAGGCGTATACGCTGGACGATATCCTCTCGGTCACCGAGGGTAGTCTGGCCCCTATTGCGTGCGTGGACGGCCCGTGCGAGCACGCCGCCGAATGCCGCACATTGCCGGTATGGCAGGGCTTGGACGACGTCATTCACAATTATCTGAAAAGCGTGACTTTGGCAGACATCATCGCCGAAGAACACGCCTCTGCCAAGGAGGAGCTATGATCTACACATCCGTAGAGGAACTCATCGGGCATACACCGCTGGTGGAGCTCACCCATCTGGAACAGCGGTTTGAACTGCAGGCGCGGTTGCTGGCCAAGCTGGAACGTTTCAATCCCGGCGGCTCTGCCAAAGATCGTCCGGCGTTGGCTATGATCGACGCCGCCGAAGCCGACGGACGGCTGAAGCCCGGCGCAACCATCATCGAGCCGACCTCCGGCAACACCGGCATCGGGTTGGCCTGTGTGGCGGTACCGCGCGGCTACCGCGTGATCCTCGTGATGCCGGATACCATGTCGGCCGAACGCCGCGCTTTAATGAAGGCTTACGGCGCGGAGCTGGTGCTGACCGACGGTGCCAAAGGCATGGCCGGTGCCATCGAGGAGGCCAACCGCTTAGCGGCTAAGATCGAGGGCAGCTTTGTGCCGTCGCAGTTTGACAATCCGGATAACGCCCGTGCACATTATCTGACCACCGGTCCGGAAATTTGGGAGGATACCGATGGGGCTGTGGATATTTTCGTGGCAG
>JAFUPS010000107.1 GCA_017481085.1 Clostridia bacterium
CTGCCCGCCGCATCATCCGCACCATGGGTCGTGTGTTTCAGCCGAAGCCCGGCTGGAGCTACGGCATCATCAGCCCGGACGAGGAATTTGAGAAGCTGTTTGGCCGCCCGGCAAGCAAACGCCGCAAGCTGTATAACGGTATGCTCAAATGCAATCTGTATCTGTATTTCTAAAAGGAGTTTGCTATGGTCTACGTTACCGGCGATATGCACGGATTTCCCGACCGCTTACACCGCACACAACTGACGGCGGATGATACGCTGATCGTGTGCGGCGACCTTGGCTACGGCATGAATCCGGCGTCGGCAATCGACTTTTTTATTGAATATCTGGCGTCCAAACCGTATACGGTGCTGTTTATTGACGGCAATCACGACAATCATGAGCGACTGGCGGAGCTACCGGAGGAATGGCGCTACGGCGGTCGGGTACACCGCGTGAGGGATAACGTGTTCCACCTGATGCGCGGCCAGATCTACACCATTGAAGATCGCACGTTTTTCACACTTGGCGGTGCGGCTTCCCGGGATAAGCATTCTCGGCAACAACGCGGTTTGCCGTGGTGGTCGGAGGAAGTCCCCTCAGCAGAGGAGCTGATGGAGGCTGCCGAAAATCTCGAGACGGTCGGTTGGCGTGTGGATACTGTGCTGACCCACACCGCGCCGCGCGTGCTGATGGAGCAACTGCAGCAGGTGGCACCGCCGGACGAAGCGCCGCTGACGGCGTTTCTGGATGCGCTGTGGCAGGATCTGCAGTTTAACGAATGGTATTTCGGGCATTGGCATGTCGATACCAGCCCGGCCGAGGGTGTGTACGCTGTGCACGAGACGATCTTGCCGGTCGAATAAATTTTGAAGGAAAGGTGATGAGCAAATGCCTCCTTTCTATACCGAGCCTAAATTTAACGAGCCCTTACCCAAAAGCTTTCGGGAAATCCCGCATTTTCTGAAGGCGCTTTTGTCGCATTTCGGCGCACGCTTTTTCTACATTGTTAAGCTGGTGTGGGAGACGCGCAAATGGATCTTGATCGCCATGGCGGTCATCGCCGTTCTGCAGGGCGTGCTGCCTATTATCGGGTCGCTCATTTCCGCTGAGCTGCTCAACCGGCTGGCGGATGCGTACGTTACCGGTACGCTGACCTCGTATCAGCCGACGTTTGCAGAGGTGCTGGGTTCACCGGCGTTTGCCGGCATCCTGGTCATTTTGGTCATGCAGATGGTCTATCTGTTTGCGCGCAAGGTGCTGGAGACGGTCAACACTGCGGTGTCGCGTGTTTCCGGCGAGCTGGTGGTCAACCACATCCGGCTGAAGATCATGCGCAAGGCTCAGGAGCTGGACCTGGCAAGCTTTGATATGCCGGAGTTCTACTCCAAGCTGGAAAACGCCAACCGCGAAGCCGGTATTCGCCCCATTCAGGTGCTGTCCTCCACCTTTAAGGTGGTAAGCACCGTCATCAGCATCGTCGGCTTCGTTATTCTGCTGTGCGCGGTCAGCCCGATCATTCCGTTGCTGATGCTGGTGTTGGCTATCCCCGGTGCGGTGGTCAATATGATCTACCGCAAAAAGCATTTCCGCTATATCCGCCACCATTCCAAGGAACGCCGCGAACTGCGGTATTTCTCCGACCAAATGGTGGATAAGGACAAAGTAAAGGAGATCCGCATCTTCGGCTTGTCCGGCACCTTTATCGAGCGTTATAACGGCATTTTCCGCAAGTATTTTGCCGGCTTGCGTAAGCTGTTTTACAACGAATGTTTCTGGCACGTGGCCATTGATCTGTGCGTTATCGTGGTGGACGCCGCACTGTTTGCGGTCATCGCCTACGAGGTGTGGATCGGGCGTATGCAGATCGGCGATTATTCGCTGTATACCGGTGCACTGACCTCCATTGTCAGCGGTGTATCCACGTTGATTGCCACGACCTCGACGGTGTACGAGGGCACGCTGTTTATTGATAATCTCATCGAATTTATGCGTGAAAAATGCCATCTGGTGCCGAAGGTGGAAAAGAATGAAAAACCGCTGTCTGTCAAGCGGCATATCGGGCACACCATCGAATTTCGTGGCGTCAGCTTCCGCTATCCCGGCACCAACCGAGACGTGCTGAAGAATATCAACCTCACCTTCAAGGCCGGTGATACGGTCATGCTGGTGGGCTTGAACGGTGCCGGTAAAACGACGCTCATCAAGCTGCTTACCCGACTGTACGATCCCACCGAGGGCGTGATTTTGTTGGATGGCGAGGATATCCGCCGCTACGATCTGGCGGAGCTGTACCGCATGTATGGCATCATCTTCCAGGACTTCGGCAAATACGCCGTGTCAGTACAGGATAACATTGTGTTCGGTGAGGTGGATAAGCCGGTGGTGGAAGCCGCCGTACACGAGGCGGCCGATCGCAGTGCCGCCGCCGGGTTTATCGAGCGTCTGCCGGACGGTTACCAAACGCCGCTGATGCGGTATTTTGAAGAAAACGGCGTGGAGCTGTCTATCGGGCAATGGCAGAAGTTGTCGGTTGCCCGTGCGTTTTACAGCGATTCGGACGTGCTTATTTTAGATGAGCCCACCGCTTCGCTGGATGCGTTGGCCGAGCAGGAGATCTACCGTCAGTTCGATCAGTTACGCCGGGATAAGACCACCATCATCGTGTCGCACCGTCTGTCCAGCGCTACCACTGCCTCGCTGGTGGTGGTGCTGCAAAACGGCGAGGTCATCGAGCAGGGCACGCATGCCGAGCTCATGGCGCATGGGGGCCCTTATTACGAGCTGTTTACCGCGCAGGCCAGCCGTTACCGCACCGAAACCGAATAAAAGCGATTATCCCTCTCATATTTCGCCTATAATCCTCATACGATGAAAGCGAAAAGGAGAGGGATTTTCTATGTTGTCTCGCTTAAAAGCACAGTTGCTGCGCGGCCCACAGCCGGATACCTCGGTGGAGGATGCGCTGGCAGAGGTACATGAGCAAATGGAATTGGTGCGCGGTCGGTTTGCGTGGGAGTGCGACCACGATCTCATCGAGGCGTGCATCTATGAAATGGAGGCGTTGGATGCGCGCCGCCGGTATTTGCTGGGGGTGGCACGGCGCAACAACATCCGGGCGGTGCGTCCGCTGTATCTAACCGACGAGGAGGGCGCGTGATGAGCGTGTGGTCGTGGATATTGGTAGGGGTCATCGGTGGTGGCGGTCTGCTGGCAGTTGTCGCGGCGCTGGTGCGTAGCGGACGACCGCTACGCGGACTGATCTCTACCGCGTTGCAGGGATTGTGTGCGTTGGCGGCGGTCAACGTGACCGGGATGTTTACCGGTGTAACGTTGGGACTTGGCTGGGTAACGGGTGCGGTGGCGGCGTTGCTGGGACTGCCCGGTGTGGTAGGTTTGCTGCTTTCACGGCTGATTTTTGCGGTGTAACGATTTTTTGCAAAAATTCTTGACAAAGCTCCGGCACGGCGGTATAATGAGCACATCGAAGAAAAACCGCTAAGCAGGAGTAGTAATCTCATCCTCGCTTTTCCAGAGAGCCGCGGGTTGGTGAAACGCGGTAAAAGCGACCGAGATGAATGGACCTGTGAGGGCAAACTGAACCGGCAACCGCCGCAGTAGGGGAGACGCGTCATTCCCGTTAACGAATGGTAAGGTGCGGTCGCAAAGTCGACCGAAGCCGGGTGGTACCGCAGGAAGTCATCTCCTGTCCCGTGTGTGTCATGGGGCAGGAGTTTTTTGTTAAGGAGAAAGGGGTAAGCCGTATGCACAAGTTCATAAAGCCGTGGCTGACACCCCGAGTGGTGGGTGTTCGATGGCGTCAGGTGTCACGGCCAGTCCACTTACAAAAATAAACAAAACGGAGGAAGTTACTATGATTTTTAATAACGTTGATTTTGATACCTATCTCAAAAATTACCCGGACGAAAACGGCTACTTCGGCAAATATGGCGGCTCGTTCGTGCCGCCGGAGCTGCAGAAGGCGATGGATGAGACCACCGAGGCCTATTTCACCATCTGCAAATCCAGCAAATTCATCAGCGAGCTTCGCCGCATTCGCCGCGAGTTCCAGGGCCGCCCCACCCCGATCTCGTATTTGGAGCGGCTGTCCGGCTCGCTCGGCAATGTGCAGCTGTACGTCAAGCGTGAGGACTTAAACCACACCGGCGCACACAAGCTCAATCACTGCATGGGCGAGGCGTTGCTTGCCAAGTACATGGGCAAGAAAAAAGTGATCGCCGAAACCGGTGCCGGTCAGCACGGTGTGGCGCTGGCCACCGCAGCGGCCTATTTCGGTCTGGAATGTGATATCTATATGGGTGAGGTGGACATTGCCAAGCAAGCGCCCAACGTCGCTCGTATGAAGATCCTCGGCGCGAACGTCGTGCCGGTCACGCACGGTCTGA
>JAFUPS010000011.1 GCA_017481085.1 Clostridia bacterium
CCGACGAGGTCCGCAACGGCATTTTGTGCCACACCAAAGGCACCGAGGCCTACACGCTGGAGGGACGCATCGTACGCATGGCCGACAAGGTGGCGTACATCCATCACGACATGGACGATGCCATCCGCGCCGGGGTACTGAAGGAAACGGATATTCCGGCCGCTGTACGTGCCGAGCTGGGCGAAAACCGCGGCGATCGGCTGGATACGCTGATTACCGACGTTATCAACAACAGCGTCGATCAGATCATGCTGTCGCCGGCCAAGGCGGAGGCGTTTGACGAGCTGTATAAGTTTATGTTCAGCGCACTGTACGTCAACCCGACGGTCAAAAGCGAGGAGCGCAAGGCCGAAGAGCTGTTGACGGTGCTGTTTGAGTGGTACCGCGAGGATCCCGTCCGTCTGCCGGCTGAGGCGCAGGCTATCGCCTGGCAGGAAGGTCCCGACCGGGCCATTGCCGACCACCTGGCATCCATGACCGATAACTATGTGGTCGAGCTGTACCAGCAGATCTTTATTCCGCGGCGCTGGGAGCTGAAATAATCAACAAGGAGGAATGACCGATGGCTTTGCCGGAGAGCTTTATACGCGACCTGACCGATAAAAACGACATTGAATCGGTCGTTTCCGCGTATGTCAACATCAAACGCCGTGGCCGTAATCTGGTGGGACTTTGCCCCTTCCACGGCGAAAAAACGCCGTCGTTTACCGTCTATCCCGAAACAGCGTCGTTTTACTGCTTCGGCTGCGGTGCCGGCGGCGACGTGATCACGTTTATCAAACGCATCGAGAATCTCGATTATCTGGATGCGGTAAAATTTCTGGCCGACCGCGCCGGACTGCGCATGCCGGAAAACACGCAGGAAAACGACGCGTATTCCCGGTTGCGCATGCGTGTGCTGGAGGCCAACCGTGCGGCGGCCAAGTTTTTCCATGCCACGCTGATGTCGCCACAGGGCAAGGTAGGGCTGGATTACTACCACAGCCGGAAGTATTCGAACAGCACCATCACCCGGTTTGGACTCGGCTACGCGCCGGACAGTTTCCACGCGCTGTACGACGAATTGAGCCGGCAAGGGTTTACAGACAGCGAACTGGAGGCGGCATGGCTGTGCCGCCGCAGTCAAAAAAGCGGTCGTATGTACGATCTGTTCCGCAACCGCGTGATGATCCCGATCATTGATATTCGCGGAAACGTCATTGCCTTTGGTGGGCGTGTGCTGGACGATTCCAAACCGAAATACTTAAATAGCGGCGATACGCCGGTGTTCAAAAAGAGCAGCAATCTGTTTGCACTCAACTTCGCCAAGACGACCGCCGCCAACGACGGTCTCATTTTGTGCGAAGGCTATATGGACGTGATCGCGCTACATCAGGCTGGGTTTACCAACGCGGTAGCGGCACTCGGCACGTCGTTTACCGAGGAACACGCCAACCTGTTGGCACGCTATACACAGCGTGTATATCTGCTGTTCGATGCGGACGGTGCCGGGCAAAAGGCGGCTCAAAAAGCCATTGCCATTGTGCGCAAGACCGGGCTGGACATCCGTGTTTTGCATGTGCCGGACGGCAAGGATCCCGATGAATTTCTGCGTAGCAATCCACCGGAGATGTTCCGCAAACTGCTGGAGGAAGCGTCTAACGACGTGGAATATCGCCTGATGAAGCTCGGGCGACAGCACCTGTTGAATACAGCAGACGGCCGGGCGGCGTATCTGCGGGAGGCCGCCGGTGTGTTGGCCGGTCTGGACAGTCCCATTGAGAGAGACGTATACATCGGGCAACTGTCCTCCACGCTTGGCGTGGACAAGGGCGCGCTAAAGCAAGAGGTAGAACGGATACGCCAACGCAACCGCCGCTCGCAGGAAAAAACGCGCATGACCACGGTAGTGCGGCAGGCGGATAACCTGACCAAAAAAGCCAATCCCGAGGCGTTGGAATTCCCACGCGCGGCTTCGGCAGAGGAAGGGCTGCTGGGTATTCTCATCCTGCACCCCGATATGATCCCGAAGGTGCAGGGCAAGCTTTCCCCCTCACAAATGGTCACCCCGTTTAACCGCCGGGTGTACGAACAGATACTCGACCGCCACAGCAAAGGGTTGCTTATCGAGCTATCCTTCCTGGCGGCAGATTACAGCGAAGAGGAAATGGGATACCTGGCGCAAATCGTGCGCGGTGCTGTCGGCAAGGACGTGTCCGAGCAGGATCTGCAGGCGTATATCGACGTACTGCACGATGAAGAAGCGCGCGGCCGTAACCGCAACGTTTCGGATATGTCCGACGAGGATATCCGCGATATTTTACAAGCAATGAAAAAAGCCCAACAAGGAGGAACCAATACATGAGTGCAAAGAAGAAGGACGACGCGCTGAACGAAGAGACCGTAGAGGTCACCGAGACCGCCGAGGCGGCTGAAGTGCCGGCCAAAAAGCCGGCAAAGAAAAAGACGGCCAAGAAAAAGGCCGAGCCGGTGGAAGAGCCGGTAGAAGAACTGACCGAGGATGAGCCGGGCGACCTGCCGGAGGACGAGCTGTTTGACGATCTCATGGAGGGCGAGCTGACCAACGACGATTACACCGACGACGCTGTCGAAGAGGAAGCACCGCCGCAGCCGGAAAGCAAAAAGCGTGACCGTCTGGCAGAGGTGGTCGCACTCGCCCGTGCCAAGGGCAAACTGACCACGCAAGAACTGCTGGACATGACGGAGGAATACGATTTCGACGCCGAGCAGATGGTCAAGCTCAACGAGATGCTGGAAGAAGCGAAGGTGGAGATCGTTGACGATTTCGCCAACGACACGCTGGAAGAGCTGGACTATGTCGGTAAACAGGGCGACAAGGACGACGGTGACGATTATCAGTCGGCCGATGCGCTGATGATCGACGATCCGGTCAAGGTCTACCTCAAGGAGATCGGTCGCGTACCGTTGCTGACGCCGGAAGAGGAAAAAGAGCTGGCACTGCGCATCATGAATGGCGATGAAGCCGCCAAAAAGCGCTTGAGCGAAGCCAACCTCCGTCTGGTGGTCAGCATTGCCAAGCGTTACGTCGGACGCGGCATGCAGTTCCTGGATCTCATTCAGGAGGGCAACCTCGGCCTGATCAAAGCGGTCGAGAAGTTCGACTACACCAAGGGCTTCAAGTTCTCTACCTATGCGACGTGGTGGATCCGTCAGGCCATCACTCGTGCGATTGCGGACCAGGCCCGTACCATCCGTATCCCGGTGCACATGGTCGAGACCATCAACAAGGTGAAAAAGACCTCCAGCCTGCTGTTGCATGAAAACGGCCACGAGCCGTCGGCAGAAGAAATTGCTGAGCATCTGGATATGTCCCCCGAAAAGGTGCGCGAGATCCTGCGCGTGTCGCAGGAGCCGGTGTCGCTGGAAACACCGATCGGCGAGGAAGAGGACAGCCACCTTGGCGACTTCATCCCGGACGATGATGCCCCCGCTCCGGCCGATGCGGCATCCCACTCGCTGCTGAAGGAAACGCTGACCGGCGTGCTGGGCACGCTCACACCCCGTGAGGCGAAGGTACTGCGCATGCGTTTCGGTCTGGACGACGGCCGTCAACGCACGCTGGAGGAAGTGGGCTCGGAGTTTGGCGTTACGCGTGAGCGTATTCGTCAGATCGAAGCGAAGGCACTGCGCAAGCTGCGTCATCCGAGCCGTAGCAAAAAACTGAAGGACTTCCTTGACTAAAAGGAGAAAACGCTATGAACGTCGCATTGATTTTTGCTGGCGGTACCGGCTCACGCATGAACACCCAAACCAAGCCGAAACAGTTTTTAGAGGTGGATGGCCGCGCGATCATCATCCACACGCTTGAGCATTTCGATAATCATCCGGCCATTGATGCCATTGCGCTGGTGTGTCTAGCGCCGTGGATTCCGCATATGAAAAAGCTGCTGGCACAACATCATATCCAAAAAGTCAAATGGGTGGTACCGGGCGGCAGCACCGGGCAAAGTTCGATCTATAATGGTCTGCAGGCGATCCACTCCGAATGTCCAGAGGACAGCATTGTTCTCATCCACGACGGTGTGCGTCCGCTGATCGATGAGGCTCTCATTTCCGCTAACCTGCAAATGGTGGTGCAGAAAGGCAATTCCATTACCACCACACCAGCAATCGAAACCATTGTGCAAACAGGCGAAAGCGGCAACGTTACTGCCACCTATCCACGCCAGGAGTGCTCGCTGGCCCGTGCACCGCAGTGCTTCCGCTTAAGCGAGATCTGGGATTGCCACCAAAAAGCCATTGCAGAGAATAGGCTTGATTTCATTGATTCTGCATCTATCATGATGCACTATGGACACACGCTATATACCATCAGCGGTCCGGCGGAAAATATTAAGATTACCACGCCGTTGGATTATTTCACATTCAAGTCTATTTTGGATATGCGCCGCAGTCAGCAGGCGTTTGGCATTTGAGAAAGAAGGAATTATCATGACAGAGCGCAACCTGTCAATGCTGTGTGATTTCTACGAGCTCACCATGAGCAATGGGTATTTCCGCAGCGGTATGCATAACCGTATCACGATATTCGACGTATTTTACCGCTCGGTGCCGGATGCGGCCGGCTTTGCTATTGCGGCCGGTCTGGAGCAGGTGATCGAATACATCAAAGACCTGCATTTCACCGAGGAAGATATTGAATATCTGCGCAATAAAGGCGGCTTTGATGAGGAATTTTTGCAGTATCTGCGCAACTTCCGCTTCACCGGCGATATCTACGCCGTACCGGAAGGCACGCCGATCTTCCCCAACGAGCCCATCATGACCGTCCGTGCGCCGGCTATCGAGGCACAATTGATCGAGACGTACGTGCTGTTGGCCATCAACCACCAGTCGCTTATCGCCACCAAGGCCAACCGCATCGTGCGTGCGTCGCAAGGCCGCACGGTGTTGGAGTTCGGCTCTCGCCGTGCGCAGGGCGCTGACGGTGCGGTGATCGGTGCGCGTGCGGCGTACATCGGCGGCTGCAAGGGCACCGCCTGCGTGCTGACCGACCGGATGTACGGCGTGCCGGCAGGCGGTACGATGGCGCATTCGTGGGTGCAGATGTTCGGTGACGAATACACCGCATTCAAAACCTACTGCGAGCTGTACCCCAACAACGCCACGTTGCTGGTGGATACATACAACACGCTTAAAAGCGGTGTGCCCACCGCCATTCGCGTGTTTAAGGAGTTGGGCATCGAAAACGGCGGCATCCGTTTGGATTCCGGCGATATTTCCTACTTATCCAAAAAAGCGCGTAAAATGCTGGACGATGCCGGTCTTGTCAACTGCAAGATCGTCGCCTCCAACTCGCTGGACGAATACCTCATCCGCGACCTGATGATGCAGGGGGCGGAGATCGACGTGTTCGGCGTGGGCGAGCGCCTCATCACCTCCAAGTCCGCGCCGGTGTTTGGCGGCGTGTACAAGCTGGTGGCGGTGGAGGACGCGGACGGCACGGTGGTGCCGCGCATCAAGGTGAGCGAAAACACCGCTAAGATCACCAATCCGCACTTCAAGCGGCTGTACCGCTTGTACGATAAGGACAGCGGCAAGGCACTGGCCGACGAGCTGTGCCTGCGTGACGAGGTCATTGACGAATCGCAGCCGCACACCATCTTCGACCCCAACGCCACATGGAAGACCAAAACGCTCGAAAACTTCTATGCCAAAGACCTGCAGGTGCCGGTGTTCCTCGGCGGCGAATGTGTGTATCAGACGCCGTCCATTCAGGAGATCCAGCAGTACTGCGCCGCACAGCTGGAAACGCTGTGGGACGAGGTCAAGCGCTTTGAAAATCCGCACACCTATTACGTGGACCTGTCGCAGAAGCTGTGGGACGTCAAGCAGCAGCTGCTCAAGGACGCCAAGAGATAACAAAAAATCCCGATGCATTGCATCGGGATTTTTTAGGTAATAAGTAATAGTGAAAAGTGAAGAGGTAGGCGGCGCTCCGCATGGTCCCCCACCATCGCCGAGGGGCGAGTGTCAGGTAGGTCGTGAGCTGGCGTCGACAACCGCTAAGAGGTGTTTTTTCTCTCCCTCCGTCTTTTCGCTTCGCAAAAATCCACCTCCCTCATCAGAGGGAGGCAAGGGGTCAAGAGCACGGTGTCACTTTTTTTGTTCGGGCGGCAGATTGCCGCCCCTACTATCTTCCGTCATTCTGAGCGAAGCGAAGAATCCATTCTCCTACGAACGGATTGCCGCGGTCGCTGCGCTCCCTCGCAATGACGGCGTAGGCAAGCCTCCGCCCTACCAGTTATAGCATACGCGTAGGAGAGGGTCTCTGTGCCCGCCCCAAAAAACAATGAGGCGTGGTATCCAAACGGATACTCACGCCTCTTCTTTATTTAATCTCTTGCTCCAAGGAATCAAACGCCAGGGTGGAGAAAAACTCGCCCAAAGTAATCTCAAAACCATCACAGAGTTTTTTAATTGTGACAACTCCCGGATTTTGGCTTTCGCCGTTCAAAATGCTTTTTATGGTAGCTTGTGGAACAGCAGATATGGTGCTGAGCTTATTTGCTGTGATTTTCCGTTCGCGGCACAGTTCATGGATTCTTTCCGCAATCGCTTCGCGCGTATTCATGCAATCCCTCGTTCCTTCGGTTGATTTATCACTACTTATGATAAACCAAACTCTGCCACTATATTAGTGATTATTCACTAATTCCGCTTGAAAAAGTAAAAAATATGTGCTATATTCGGTATTTCGTTTCAAGAAAGAATCAAATTCTTCTCTAACGCTCAGAATGACAATACCCCGAAAAAACAACGAGGCGTGGTATCCAAACGGATACTCACGCCTCTTCTTTTGTGTATTGAATAATATCTGATATATCACAGTCCAACGCCGCACAAATACGGTCTAATACATAACCGTCATATCTAACCACTTGATTCTTATAATATTTATCCACGATCGGGTATTGAATGCCACTTATTTTAGCCAACTGGTATCGTGTCATATTTCGCTGCTGCAAGGCGCGATCTAATGTCAATTTAATCACTCTATTCACCTCTGACTATATTTTAGTAGAGATATAATTTATTGACAATTGCCCCAATAAGTAATATAATCTTATAATAATATAATTATACATGAATATTATTATAAGATTATACTTTGGGGTGAATGGGATGGCGAATAACAGCAATTTAAATCAAGCGAACAAAGCAAAAAAGATGAGTTTTATACGCAGCTTTCGGATATTGAGGCGGAGCTGAAGCATTACCGGCAGCACTTCGCCGGCAAGACTGTGCTGTGCAACTGCGACGATCCGTTTGAAAGCAACTTCTTTAAGTATTTTGCGATGAACTTCAATTATCTGGGACTGAAAAAACTGATCGCCACTTGCTACAGTGGCTCGCCGGTGGTAGGTGGGGAGTTTGACCAACTTTCGCTGTTTTCGGTACACGGTGCCGCAGCCGAGACGTTAAGCCGTTACCCCTATAAGATCGAGATCACCGAGGTGCGCGATCTCAACGGCGACGGTGCAGTGGACTTGGTGGACGTGCAGTTTTTGATCCGTACCGGCAAAAACGTGCTGACACTGTTGCAGGGCAACGGCGATTTTCGCTCGGATGAGTGTATCGCCTTGCTGAAGGAAGCAGACATCGTGGTGACCAATCCACCGTTTTCGCTGTTCCGCGAATACGTGGCGCAATTGATGAAATATGAGAAGAAGTTTTTAATTATAGGAAATCAAAACGCCATTACATATAAGGAAATATTTCCTCTAATAAAAGAAAATAAGGTGTGGCTCGGGTATGGGTTTAAGGGGAATGTGGCATTTTTTAAGAGTCCTTATGAGGATTATGCAGTTTCTTCGCAGCACAAAGCTGGTTTAATCCGTGTTTCCGGCGTGATGTGGTATACCAACTTGGATCATAAGAAACGACACGAAAAGCTCGAATTATATAAAAAATATACACCTGAAGAATATCCGAAATACGATAATTACGATGCGATCAACGTGGATAAAACCACCGATATTCCCGAAGATTATTTCGACGCCATGGGCGTGCCAATTACGTTTTTAGACAAGCATGACCCTGATCAGTTTGAGATAGTTAAATTTAGAAAAGGTGATGACGAAAAAGATTTATGCATTAACGGGAAATGCCCATATTTTAGAATAATCATAAGAAGGATATTGCTGTGACCCCGTCATTCTGAGCGAAGCGAAGAATCCGTTCTCCTTACGAACGGATCGCCGCCTCTACCAAAAACCAAAGGAGATAGAATATGCAAATTGAGCTCCACGAAATTCCCGTTCGCGCGGTATTCGACGGCTACGAAAACAACGAGGAGACCGGGCAGGTGGTAGCCTATGGCGGTCGACTCAACGTGCGCCCGGCATATCAGCGCGAATTTGTGTATGATGACAAAAAGAAGGTCGCTGTTATGCATTCCGTTCTGCACGGATTTCCACTCAACGTGATGTATTGGTCGGAAAATGAGGACGGTACTTATGAGATGCTGGACGGTCAGCAGCGGACCATTTCTCTTTGCGAGTGGTTGGATAATGGGTATTCGGTGTTTGCCAACCCGGCTTCACCGGCCACTCCGTATTACGCCCACACGTCTCGTGAAATTACCGAGATGGTGTTGGATTATAAGCTGATGATCTATATCTGCAAGGGCAGTGACACCGAAAAGCTGGATTGGTTTAAGATCATCAATATTGCCGGTGAAAAGCTGACCGACCAGGAGCTGCGAAACGCCATTTATACCGGCGCATGGTTGAGCGACGCCAAAAAATATTTCAGCAAAAATCAATGCATTGCGTACCGCATCGGTGAGCGGTATATGAGCGGCACGCCCATTCGACAGGATTATCTGGAAAAGGTGTTGTTGTGGATCGCGGCGGCAGAGAACAAAACCATCGAACAATACATGGCTGAGCATCAGCACGACACGCACGCCACGCCACTGAAGCAATATTTCAAATCGGTGATCGATTGGGTGGAGCTGGTGTTCCCGGTTTACCGCGCCAAGCTGATGAAAGGGCTGGAGTGGGGCTTGCTATACAATGAGTTTGGCAACAAGGTATACGACCCGAACGCCCTTGAAGGGGATATCAGGCAGTTGCTGCAAGACGACGACGTCACCAAGCAAAAGGGCGTTTACGAATATCTGCTCAGCGGCAAGACGCGCGAAAAGGCATTGTCTATCCGGCAGTTTACGGAAAACGAGCGGCGAACGCTGTATGAACGACAGGGCGGTATCTGCCCGATGTGCGCGGCAGAAGGTAATGCCCGTCGGTGGGAAATTGAAGAGATGCACGCCGATCACAAATTGCCGTGGAGTCGCGGCGGTCATACCGTTTTGGAGAACGGACAGATGCTATGCCGTGAGCATAATCTGCAAAAATCGGATAAATAAAACGCAAGCAACGCATTGCCCATTTGAGCAATGCGTTGCGATATTTTTATAAAAGTTTTTAAAGTTTGTTTTTTCAGCAGCCGGTGCTTCCGTCCTTTTTCGGAAACGTGTTTTCAGCTGCACCGGATCGTTTTTTACCGATAGGCTTTTTGGCCTATAACGTCCGGTTGGTTATTCAGTTTTGCTACTGACTGTTTGGAACGGAACCTTCACCTCGGGCTCCCTACCGATAGTGCATCGGACTGTCTCCTCTCAAGTTATTCCTTGACCAGACCTCTTACGGGACACCATACAATCATCTTCATAACGCATCATCCTTTCTATCTGTCAGGGTGATATTCGTATTCGATGTCAGCGCATGGGACTCATTCCTTTTAGTCAAATTTGTATTTGATCGGCTTTACGCAAAAGCCTGTCGTACTTTTACTCTGTCAGCGGGACCTCCGCATACTTAACCCATTGGACCGTCTCCTGTAATGTTATTCTTTGACAAGACCTCGCAGGGGCCTTTGTACAATCATCTTCATAACGCATCATCCTTTCTTTCGGATCACGGTGCGTACGATACAAGGTGATTAGTACACGGGACTCATTCCTTTCTTTCGTATTCTTGTCAACTTCTCTTGTGACTCTCTCTTCTCTGTGGCTTTATTGTAGCACATCTTTTGAGCTTTGTCAATAGAAAGTTTCAACATTTTTATAATTTTTTAGATACTTTTACTATACGCGCTGTATAACGCCGCAAAAATAATTGTGCTGCCGGTCTTGACGATACAGCAGAAAGCGGGTAAAATAGTAATGCGGCCGTAAGGTGATGCCGTTATGTTTACACCGTCATTGCGAGGGTGCGTAGCGCCCGTGGCAATCCGTCCCCGGAGAAAACGGATTCTTCGCTTCGCTCAGAATGACAGCCTTATAAGCCGACGTGCCGCTCTATATTCCAAATATTAAAGGAGATTTCCCCCATGGCTTATGATGAATACGGTCCCGATATCATTTCGGTTACCGACGAAGACGGCGTGGTGCACGAATTCGAGTGCCTCGACCGCATTGAAACCGAGGACGGCAAGCGCTACGTCGCGTTGGTGCCGTGCTATGACAATCCGTCCGATCTGGTCAACGACGACGGCGAGCTGATCATTCTGCGCGTCGAGGAAGAGGAAGACGGCGAATCCTATCTCGTGCCAATTGAGGACGAAGAGGAATACGAGGAGTTCGTCGAGATCTTCGAGGAACGCCTCAACGAGTATTACGAGATCGCAGACGACGAAGACGAGGAGTGATCCCCATGGCTAAGCACAGCAACGAGCCGGAGTCGGTGGTGCTCACCGACGAAAACGGCAACGAGCGCGAATGCATCTGCATCGACCGCCTGACCATCGACGGCGTGATCTACGTGGCGCTGATCGACGGCGAATGCGAGGCCGGCGAATATTTCATGATGCGTATCGAGTCGGAGGGTGACGACGGCACCATGCTGCAGCCCATCGAATCGGACGAGGAATACGAGCGCATTGGGTTGATCTTCAATGAGCACCTCATGCAGCTGTACGGCGAGGGCACCGAGGAATAAGCTTTCTCCTGCCCGGTTCGCGGACTTATGCCGCATATGCCCCTACTACGTTATGATAAAGGGAGCCTAATCTCCGCCGGCTGATCGCAGACCTCCCCGGCTTGCCGGGACGTTGGGAGCAATGACGTCGGCGGGCGGCACCCACCTGCACGATTGGTAGAGCAGGTCATTCTTGCGGCTTACGGCCGGGCGGGGGTCCTTTTGTTTGCTATCCGAATCCCCCGGCTTTCCGGGGGATTCATTTTATGAGACCGGCACGCATATACTGTACCATTCTTAATATAGAGAGGTGCCGGTATCATGTTTGTCTGTTCTGTCAAAACCTCGCGCAAAACGCTGGCCGTGGGGCTGGCGTGCCTCATCGTCTTTCTGGTGCTCACCGCTGTGGTGATCTGGTGGCCGGACTCGGCTGATACGGTGGAAACGGTGGCCGC
>JAFUPS010000108.1 GCA_017481085.1 Clostridia bacterium
CAAGCACTTTTTTGAAAAATTCCGTTTTGGGAAAAAGACATCCCCCACGCATTGTGCGCAGGGGATGAAGTGCCTTATTCAATCGAGGTGACGGTGTAGCCGGCATCGACGATGGCTTTAGTCAGCACGGCGTCGTCCAGCTGTTCGCCGGTGACGGTGGCGGTGCCGGATGCCAGATCCACGGTGGCGGTCACGCCGGGTAGAGCGTTTAACGCTTCGGTGGCGTGACGCTGACAATGCGGGCACATCATGCCCTCAATATGCATAGTCTTGGTCATGGCGGTCGTTCCTCCTTTCGCGGGGGATTGGCGCACACGGCGCGGTTTATCGTGCTTGGCGTTATACGGATCGCCGAAGTTCAGGCGCAGCGCGTTGGTGACCACGCACACGCTGGAAAGGCTCATGGCCGCGGCACCCAGCATGGGGGACAGTGTCCAGCCGAACGCGGTGATAAATGCACCGGCGGCAACCGGAATGGCGATCGTGTTATAGAAAAACGCCCAGAACAGGTTTTGGTGGATATTGCGCAGGCAACGGCGGGACAACCGAATGGCGGCGGCCACGTCACGCAGCGAGGATTTCATCAGCACCACGTCGGCGGCATCCAGCGCAATGTCCGAGCCGGCGCCGATGGCCATGCCGATATCCGCGCGGGTGAGCGCCGGGGCATCGTTGATGCCGTCGCCTACCATGGCGACCGGTGCGGTGTGCTCGGTCTGCAGGCGGCGGATAACGGCGTCCTTATCGCCCGGCTTGACCTCGGCGATCACGTCGGTGATGCCGACCGTTTTGGCAATAGCCTCGGCGGTGCGGCGGTTGTCGCCGGTGAGTAGCACGACCTCTACGCCCAACTGCTGCAGCTCGGCAATGGCGGCGGCGCTGTCCTGCTTGACGGTATCCGCAATGGCGATCAACCCGAGCGCCCGACCGTCCAGCGCGAAGCCGACCGGCGTTTTGCCCTCGGCGGCGAGGGAATCGGTTTCCGGCACGTCGATGCCCTGCTGTCGCAGGAACGCCACGCTACCCCCGAGCAGGCGGTGACCGTCCACGGTGGCGGTGACGCCGTTGCCCGGCAGAGCAGAGAAGCTCTCCACCTCCTGCAAGGGCAAGGCACGGGCGGCGGCCTCTTGCCGGATGGCGTGGGCCAGCGGATGCTCGCTACCGGCCTCCAGCGAGGCGGCAATGGCCAGCAGATCGTCCTCACGGACATTTGCAGCAGGCAAAATATCGGTCACACGCGGCTTGCCTTCGGTGACGGTGCCGGTCTTATCCAATGCGACCACGCCGAGCTTGTCGGTGACCTCCAGGGCTGTGGCGGTCTTGAACAAAATGCCGTGGCGTGCGGATTTGCCGCTCCCCACCATGATGGCCACCGGTGTGGCTAAACCCAGCGCACAAGGACAACTGATGACCAGCACGCTGATGGCCCGGGCGAGCGCAAAGCCGACGTCGCTGCCGGTCAGCATCCATATCACAAACGTGACCAACGCAATGCCCAACACCACCGGCACAAACACGCCGGCGACCTTATCGGCCACACGGGCGATAGGTGCTTTGGTGGCGGCGGCTTCTTCCACCGTGCGGATGATCTGGCGCAGAGTGGTATCGGCGCCTACGTGGGTGGCGGTGCAGGTAAGCGTGCCGTTTTGCACCAGCGTGCCGGCGCTGACGGCGTCGCCCACCGCTTTATCCACCGGCAGACTTTCGCCGGTAAGGGAGGATTCGTCCACCGCACTCTCGCCGCCGATCACCGTTCCGTCTACCGGAATGCGATCGCCGGGACGCACGAGAAAGTTATCGCCTACCTGAAGCTCGTCTACCGGCACGGTCAGCTCTTTGCCATCGCGCATGATAGTGGCAGTGGGAGGGGACAGCTCCATCAGTCCGCGGATGGCGTCGGTCGTGCGTCCTTTGCTGTAGGACTCCAGCGTTTTGCCGACGGTGATAAGCACCAGGATCATGGCGGCGGATTCAAAGTAAAAATGCACATTGGCTGCCGGATCGGCCGTGAGCGCAAACAGTTGCGCGACGCTGTACACAAACGCCGCACCCGAGCCAAGTGCCACCAGCGTGTCCCTATTGGGCGCGCCGTGGATAGCGCCCTTAAAGCCGCCGATGAAGAATTTTTGGTTGATGACCATGACGATCGCCGTCAGTAGTAGCTGCATCAGACCGTTGGCTACCGGATGATGCAAAAATGCCGGAATCGGCCATCCCCACATCATGCGCCCCATGGAGAGGTACATCAGCGGCAGCAGCACGATGACACCGGCGATAAGGCGGCGCAGCATGCGCGGAGTTTCGGTATCGGTCACGTCGGGGGCTTTGGCGACCGGTGTGTCTGCCGGCGTTGCTCCGTAGCCGGCGGCGGAAACGGCCGCACAAATGCGGTCGGCGGTCGCCGGTGCGGTGTAATCGACGTTCATGGAATTGGTGAGCAAATTGACCGTGACGGCGGCTACGCCCTCCACGCTGCGTACCGCTTTTTCTACGTGCGCTACGCAGGCGGCACACGTCATGCCGGTAACGTGAAATGTTTGCATTGTGATTCTCCTTATTTCGTTTTGCCGCAATGACATTCGCGGTCGGCCTCTCGGCAACCGCAGGCATCCGGCTCAAAAACGGTGTTGCTAACGGCGGCAGTAAAGTTGCCAAATACCGCGGTCACCGCCTGCCGATCGGCAATGAAATGGGTGTGATACCCATGCTGCTGTGTGGTGACCAGACCGGCGGCGCGTAAGATCCGCATCTGCTGTGAAATGGCGGATTCGGTCAATCCGGTCAGCCGTGCCAGCGCCTGCACGCAGTATGGCCGCCCCAAAGTCAGCTTAAACAGCTGCAACCGACGCTCGTTGCCGAGCGCCCGAAAGACGCTAGATTCGGTCATGGTAACACCTCTTTAATTAAGTAAATTCTTAATTAAATTATATAGCGGTTGGCGGTGTTTGTCAAGCATAAACCCGCCAAAAGCGGAAAAACTAACCGGCGGAAGGGGAGAGAGTTATGGGAGAAATGTGGATGTCGCTGGGGAAGGCGTTTTTGGTCGGCGGTCTCATTTGTGTGGTTGGTCAGCTTCTGGTGGACTTGACCAAGCTCACGCCGGCGCGGATTTTGGTGACGTTCGTGGTGGCCGGCGTGGTGTTGACGGCAGTGGGCGTTTACGAGCCGCTGGTGGAGTGGGCCGGTGCAGGGGCGACCATTCCGCTCACCGGCTTTGGTTATTCGTTGGCAAACGGTGTCAAGGAAGCGGTGGCCGCCAAGGGATTTTTGGGGGCGCTGTCCGGCGGTATCGAAGGTACGGCGGCCGGTATCACCGCCGCGGTGGTGTTTGGTTTTCTGGCTGCGCTGTTTTCCAAAAGCGGCGATAAATCGTAAAAAACAAGACGGTCACAGCAACGTGACCGTCTTATTTTTTGTTTGTGCCAGTTGTACGCATTGAGCCGCGCCGCCATAGCTGTGAGTGATATAGGCAATCACGTAGTCTGATTGTTCGATCATCCAACGATTTCGGTGTAAAATCGCAAATTTTGGCAACACGGTTTCGGCGCCCTCGGGTAATATGGTGGGGTGTTGCTGCGTGATGGCTTTTGTAGACGATGTGGTAGGAATATACGCCAGCACAACGTAATACAAAATGTACGGATAAGCTTTTTGCAAATCTTTGAGTAAGCGACAGACGGCCCTATCAAAATTTCCTTGATGGCCGACATAAAACTCTGTTACCTGGTGGTGTGTGATTAAATATTCAATCGCTATTTTTAAATCGTCGTCTCGCTCATTGCGATAGTCTCGATGACCGAAAAATGTACAACGCCTCATAATTCCTCCAAATTGACCAGTATTGCGGACAGCATTCAAGCATACTCTAACATAAAATGATGTTAGTTGCAACCAATACTGGTCAAAAAGGTGTGAGAAATTTGGAGCAGAAAATCAGACGAGACAGAAATATGGGCGATAATTTGCGCCGTCTGCGTAACCAAAAGGATATTTCGCAGGAAAAGCTTTGTGTGGAATTGCAGCGTCGTGGATGCGATATTGGGCGAACGACCTATGCGAAATACGAAGCAGGGGAATTAAACATCCGGGCAAGTGTAATTATTGAGTTGCGCAAGTTCTATGGCTGCAAGTACGACGATTTCTTTGAAGGATTAGAGGAATGATTTCTTCATTGTCTGTAGGGCGAGGGCTTGCCCTCGCCGGGAAATTACAGCAAGTTTGACGGCTGGGGCAAGGCGGCCGGCAGATTGCCGCCCCTACATACGGAGCGACGAGGGCGTCGCTCCCTACGGTAGCCACATATTCTCGGCGTGCGTGTAGGGGAGGGTCTCTGTGCCCTCCCGTTAGATTCTGCTGATTTCGCGGGCGGGCGTGGAAACCCGCCCCTACGAAAAGGCGGCAGCGAAATTTGAGGAAACGGAGCGACGAGGGCGTCGCTCCCTACATAGGGTTTGCGGTATACCTCCGGCGTGCATTTTGCGGGCGGGTGTGGAAACCCGCCCCTACGAAAAGGCGGCAGCGAAATTTGAGGAAACGGAGCGACGAGGGCGTCGCTCCCTACTTCCCATTAAAAAATCCCGTCCAAGGGCGATGCGCCCAAGACGGGATTTTTTGTTTATTCCTTTTCCATTGCCTGAACAGCTTTGATCATGATGGCGCATTCCATGCGTTTGCGGAACAGCTCGCAACCGTATTCGTAAATACCGCGGATAGAGCCGGTGGCATGGTACGCGTTGGCCGCACAACCGCCGGAGCAGTACAGCCGTGCCCAGCAATCCTTGCAATCGGGGCGTGCATACGCGTTGCATAGCTTAAACTCGTCGCGCAGGTCGGTGTTGGTCACACCGTCGAACACGTTGCCGAGCAGATATTTTTCGTCGCCCACAAACTGGTGGCAGGGGTACAGATCGCCCCACGGTGTTACCGCCATGTATTCGGTGCCGCTGCCGCAGCCGGAGATGCGCTTGTAGATACACGGGCCGCCGGTCAGGTCGATCATGTAATGGTAGAACGTGAAGCCCTTGCCCTCGCGGTCACGGCGAAGCATTTCCTTGGCGAGGATCTCATACTGCTCCTTCACCTTGGGCAAGTCTTCCTCGGTGAGTGCCCACGGCTCGTCCGGCGCGCATACCACCGGCTCCATAGACAACTGATCGAAACCGAGATCGGCCATGTGGAAGATGTCGTTGGTGAAATCCACGTTATCGTGCGTGAAGGTGCCGCGCATATAATAGCCCTTGCCGCCGCGCGACTGCACCAGCTTTTGGAATTTCGGCACGATGAGGTCGTAGCTGCCTTTGTTGTTGACCGTGCGGCGGAGCTTATCGTGGATCTCCGGGCGACCGTCCAACGACAGCACCACGTTGTGCATTTCTTTGTTGGCAAACTCGATCACGTCGTCGTCGATCAATACGCCGTTGGTGGTGAGGGTGAAGCGGAAGTTTTTGTTGCATTCCTTTTCACGGCTGCGACCGTAGGCGACCAATTGCTTGACCACGTCCCAGTTCATCAGCGGCTCACCGCCGAAGAAGTCGACCTCCAGGTTGACGCGGCTGCCGGAATTTTCGATGAGGAAATCCAGCGCACGCTTGCCGACCTCGAACGACATGAGCGCGCGGTCACCGTGGAATTTGCCTTGCGCCGCAAAGCAATAGTTGCAGGTGAGGTTGCAGGTATGTGCCACGTGCAGGCACAGCGCTTTGACCACCGTCGAACGGTTTTTGTAGTCGAACGCCTTGTCGGCATAGATATCCTCGGTAAACAGCTTGCCGGCGGCGGTCAGCTCGTCTACGTCGGCAAGAATGTCGCGCACCTCGTCCGGCTGTACGCCGTAAGCGGTGGATACCTCGGCAACGATGGTTTCGCGCTCAACGTCCGCATCCAGCTTGGTAATGACGTCATAGGCGATCTCGTCTACCAAATGCACCGCACCGGAATACACGTCCAGTACGATGTTGCATCCGTTTAGTTTATAAGCATGGATCATAATAAGGTTGCTCCTTACAGAAAAATCGCCGCCCGGCGCAAGCCCGGCGGCGAGATCTCGTTACTGTTTCTTATTTCGCGCACTTTTCGCATTCCTGGTTGGCCACGCCGCAAGAGGTCTTGCAAGCGGACTGGCAGGAAGTCTGGCACTCACCGCAGCCGCCGTTTTTCACCGACTGGGCCAGGTCACGCGTTTCCAAAGTCTTGATGTGTTTCATAGGTAGGCACCTCGCTTTCGCGTTTGTTTTCTATATTTTATCAGTTTTATACGGGATTGTCAAGGTGTCATTTCAATAATACCTTGACGGTTTCGTTTTCTGCGCCGCGGATGTGAACGCCGGCGGCTTGTTGGTTGGCAATGTAGCAAACCAGCTCATCGGTTAGCCGTTCGCCTGCAACGGTCAGCGGAATGCCTGGCGGATAGCAATAGAGCTCCTCGGCGGCGACTCGTCCGGCGGCCTCTGCCAGCGGAACGCGTTCGCTTTCGCTGTTGTACGCGGTGGCAGGGGATACGGCTACCGTCGGCAACGGTGGGCAGGCGATACTGTCTACCGAGGGGGTGGGGCGCAGTGCGGCGAGTGTCGTCGCTAACCGTTCAAAGCCCTCGTCGGTATCCGCCACCGAGGTCATTGCCAGCACGTGATGTGCGCCGTGCATCTCGGTTTCCAGCCCGAATTGCTCACGCAGGTCGCGGGCAAGCTGTGCGCCGTTTTCGCACGGGAGGATCAGCTTGCCGGGGTCGCCGTTTGCCGGCAGAAGCCATGGAGCGGCAGTACGCCGAAACGAGGTCAACCGCTGTTCATAAGCGGCAAACAGCTCGGTGCCGTGTGCTTCCAGCAACCGCAGGCAGGTGTCGATACCGGCCATGAGCAGATAAGAGGGGCTACTGGTCTGGAATATGCTCAACTGCCGCTGCACGCGGTCGGAGTCCACACGGTCGGAGCAGACGTGCAGCAGGGCGGTCTGCGTGGGGGACGGCAGCGTTTTGTGCAGGCTTTGCACCACGATATCCGCGCCCAGCGTGACCGCCGATTGGGGGAACAGAGGGGAATACCCAAAATGTGCCCCGTGCGCTTCGTCCACCAGCAGTGTGCCGCCGGCGGCGTGCACCGTCTCTGCAATAGCGGCAATCTCCGAAACGACGCCCTCGTAGGTGGGGGAGGTGATGACCGTCAGCGCCGCTTCCGGATGCGCGAGCAGCGCTTGCCGGACGGTTTCGGGCGGTAGTTGCTCATACGTGCCGAGGGCGGCGTTCCATGTGGGGGTCAGCCAAATGGGGTTAACGCCGGCCAAGGCCAGTGCGTGCGCCACCGAACGGTGACAGTTGCGTGCCACCAGCACCGTATCGCCCCGATGCGTGGCGGCGGTGATACCGGCAAGCAGTCCGGCGGTGGAGCCGTTTATCAGCAGGTACGATTGCCGGCTACCGGTCAGCCGGGCGGCGAGAGCCATCGTCTCGGCCAGCATGCCGTGGGGGTCGTGCAGATCGTCAGCGCCGGTCACCTCGGTGGTATCCAGCGAAACGGGATGCTCGCAAAACGCAAATGCCGGGTTGCGCTTATGCCCGGGCATATGGAATGGGTACACGCCGTCGGCTGACAGCGCATATAAGGTCTGTTCGATCGCCATGGCGTTCACCCCTTTCAGGCGTTCAGGCTTTGTAAATAATCTTCAATATCAAAGGGATCCAGCAGGGAATCCTTTTTTAAGTACAGCGGATGGTGCGGATGACCGCCCGCCTTGGAGCGGGCACCGGCGCTCACCCACTTGGCAGAAAAGCGCTTGCCGATGGCGATCATATCACGCACACAAGCCGGCAGATAATCACGTTTTTTGATGATGGTGCCCCAGGCGGCCCACACCGTCGGCGGCTCGGCCGAAAGAGACAGCACGTATTCAAACGCCTTCATGTTTTCGGTATGCAGTAATGGGTTGAGTGCCGTTTCCATATCGTCCGGCACGGTGGCGCGCTGGGCGTACACGTTGAACATGATAAACGAATCAAACCCATTGCCCAGCGCAATGCGCTGCACCGATTTGAGCGTGTTATCCAGATTGTCCGGCTCGGCGGTGGAGGGGTTGATGCCGATGCAAACCAGTGGCTTCACACCTTTGGTGCCGAGGATATACCGGTATTCGGAATAGGCGTTCGGTACGTACAGCCATTTGCCGACATCGTAGTCGGGATGCGGTTGCTCGCTTTCGGCCAGCGCCGTTTCAAACAGCAGGACGTTTTCCTGCGTGGTATCGTTTTTCGGAATATGCATAGGGAACTCCTTGATAAAAAAAGCTGCCGCAGGGGCAATGTCATTAGATAAGAAAGGCGGTCATTCTGAGGAGGGCGTAGCCCGACGTGAGAATCCGTTTGTTATGGACGGCGGATTGCCACGGTCGCTATGCTCCCTCGCAATGACGGACTAACATAATGACATTGGCCGCAGGGGCAGCTTTTTTGAATTATTCGCCCTGTTTCTGTGCGCGGTAGTTGGTTAGCAACGTGCTGATCTTTTCGTGTGTATCCAGCAGTGCGGTGACCGATACGTCGTGGTTGAGGGTGGCGATGATATACGAAGCGTACTTCGACATATCCACCTGGTGGAACCACGGACGGGAGAGCAGATCGGGGGTAGTGTAGGTCAGGTTGGTGGCGAACACACCGTCGATGAGGCCCTTCTCATAAGCCTCGTCAAAGGTCGCCAGACCGTTGGTGTACAGCGCGTAGGTTGCATACAGGAAGATGCGGCCGGCCTTGCGGCCCTTGAGCTCATAGGCGATATCCAGCATGGATTCGCCGGAGGAGATGATGTCGTCTGCGATAAATACGTCCATGCCTTCTACGTCGCGGCCGATATATTCGTGTGCGACGATGGGGTTACGACCGTTGATCACGCGGGAAAAATCGCGGCGCTTATAGAACATGCCGAGATCCAGCCCCATGACCGAGGCGTAGTAGACGTTGCGGGTCATACCGCCCTCGTCCGGCGATACGATCATCATGTGCTCGGCATCCGGCTGCAGATCCGGCACACTGCGCAGTAGCTTCTTCAGCACCTGATACTGCGGCATAAAGTTATCGAGGCCCAGCAGCGGCACCGCGTTCATCACGCGCGGATCGTGCGCATCGAAGGTGATGATGTTTTCGACACCCATGGACTGCAACTCCTGCAGCATCCATGCACAGTCGAGCGATTCGCGGTAGTTGCGGCGGTGCTGACGACCGCCGTACAGAGTCGGCATAATGACGTTGATGCGGTGCGCTTTGCCGGCGGCCGCCTGGATCACACGCTTGAGATCCTGATAGTGATCGTCCGGCGACATCATGTTTTCCTTGCCGAACATTTTGTAGGTGCAGGTGTAGTTACCGACGTCGATGAGGATATACAAGTCTTTGCCGCGTACGCTGCCGTTGAGCACGGCTTTGCCGTCACCCGACGAAAAACGGGGGCACTTGTGCTCAAGGATGAAGGTGTCCACTTCCAGGCCCGCGCTGCGTGCCCATTTGACGAGATAATGATCCAGCTTATCGCCAAACTCCTCCGCACCGTGCATGACGATGAGCTTGAGCGGTGCGACCTGAGTCACTTGCGAAAAGATGGTGTTGGCAGTAATTTTTTCCGACATCTGTAACACTCCCATTATTGACGGCACAAAGTCCGCATTTTGTTGCTATTAGTATACCATAAAGTTACAAATATGTAAACCCGGTTTTTCGGATTTTTTCACCTTTTTCTTAGGTTTTAACCGGATTTTTTTATTGACGCTACGGCTGCATGTAGCTATAATAATAAAGTAACGACTAAACAAAGGGGGCGGCAAAATGATCCGCTTGCTTGCTAAGCTGTTTATCAAATCCGATCTGCCGGCGGACCGGCAGCGCGGCACATACGGTGCGTTGTGTGGCATTGTGGGTATCGTGCTGAACGTGCTGTTGTTTGCCGGTAAGCTTTTTGCCGGATGGCTCAGCCGGTCGATCGCGGTGACGGCGGATGCGTTTAACAATCTGTCGGATGCCGCATCCTCTGCAGTGACGCTGGTGGGCTTCAAGCTCGCCGGCAAAAAGCCGGATGCCGGGCATCCGTACGGTCACGGTCGCATCGAGTACGTGGCCGGTCTGGCGGTTTCGGGTGTGATCCTGCTGATGGCGTTTGAACTGATCCGCGATTCGGTGACCAAGATCATCACGCCGCAACAAACCGAATTTTCGGTGGTGACCGCTGTGATCCTGCTGGTGTCCATTGCGGTGAAGTGCTACATGGCGTTTTACAATTTCCGCATCGGTGGCCGCATCCAGTCGGCGGCGCTTCGTGCGACGGCTAAGGATTCGCTGTCCGATTGTGTGGCGACGCTGGTGGTGCTGGTGGGCATGATCGTCTCGCACACGACGTCGCTGAGCATCGACGGTTATTGCGGTGTGGTCGTGGGGCTGTTTATCGGCTGGGCCGGTATTTCGGCGGCCAAGGAAACGCTCGATCCGCTGCTGGGTCAGCCGCCTAAACGGGAGTACGTGGAGAAGATCGAAAAGACCGTATTGGAATTTGATCCGTGTATCGTGGGTGTGCACGACCTGCTGGTGCACGATTACGGCCCCGGCCGGCAGATCATCTCGCTGCATGCGGAGGTGCCGGCGGACGGCGATATCCTCGCCCTGCACGATATGATCGACAATCTGGAGAAAACGTTGGCGGCGGCGTTTGGCTGTCAGGCGACGGTGCATATGGATCCGGTGGTGATCAACGACCCGTTTGTGGATACGCTCAAGCGGCAGGTCACGGCGGTGGTGCACGCGCTTGACTCGTCGTTTACGCTGCACGATTTCCGTGTCGTGGTCGGTCCGACGCATACCAACGTCATTTTCGATCTGGTGGTGCCGTACGAGCATCCGCTTTCGGAAAAGGATATCCGCGCGCTGGTGGCGCACCGCATACATAAGGAGATCGGTGAGGACGTGTTTGCGGTTATCCAAATTGATTATCAAATGGTAGAGTAAAAGAAAAATCCCCTACAGCGTGCCATGTCATTTAGATTAGAAAGGTGGTCATTCTGAGGAGGGCGTAGCCCGACGTGAGAATCCGTTTTTAAGAATTACGGATTGCCACGGTCGCTACGCTCCCTCGCAATGACGGACTGACTTAATGACATTGCCACAGTGTGGGGGATTTTGTTATGCTTTGTTTTGCTTGCGCTGCCGATGATAGATGAAAATGGCGACGAGAGGGAACAGCATGCCGACCAGCAACCCCAGCTTAAGCCCGAGCTGGTCGGGGGCGAGGTCGTACTCGGCGGCCAATGCGGCGGTGACCGGCCATGCCTTGACAGCGTCGGTCACGACGCCCACCAGCTGCGGCCCGAGCGATGCGCCGAGGTCGCCGCCGGCCGCCATCATAGCGTAGATGAACACGCCGCCGGCCGGAAAGCGGTCGGCCACTACGATGAGGCTGCCCGGCCACATCATCGAGACGCAGAAGCCGGTGAAGCCGCAGGCAAACAGGCCGATGATCGGCAGATTGGTGAGCACCGCCGCCAGATAGCAAAGCGTAGCACCGATGGCACCCCAAAACAGTGCGCGGCCGATGTTTTTACCCATCTTGGCGTACAGTGTGCGCCCGATGCCCAGCGTGACCGCAAACATCGCCACGCCGAAAATATCACCCCACACCTTCGGGATGCCGAGCGCCTGCTCCAGATAACCGGAACTCCATTGCGCCATGGTCACTTCGGCCGCACCGCCGAGGAAGATGCCGATCACGCACAGCCACAGCGTTTTGTTTTTCATAAATTCCAGCACGCTGGATACGCGCTCGGGCGTTTCCATCGGGGGAATTTCGGTGCCGATATACAGCACCGCCGAGGTGAGGGGAATGAGGGCAAGCAGCAGCGCCAGCCACGGCCAACTTTCCGCGCCGAACAGCAGCAGAAATACCGTGCTGAAAACAATGACACCGACCGCGCCCCAGGCGTATACGGAATGCAGCTTGCTCATTTCGTGGTCGGGGTTTTCGGCCGGAATGGCGGCGATGACCGGGCTGAGCAGCACTTCTGCCAAGCCGCTGGCGGCCGAGGCGATAATCGTGCCGACCACCAAGCCGAGGTAGGCCGAGCCGGGCAACAGCATGGGCCACAGCGCATACACCGTCAGCCCGACCGCGCCGATGACCGACATCAGCTTAACCACCTTGGGAATGTTGAATTTGTGCGAGAAGAACGAGAAGATCAGGTCGATCGTCAGTTGAGTGAAAAAGTTGATCAGCACCAGCGTACCGAGCAGCGAATACGAAATATCGTACAGCGAGCGGAAGGTGAGAAACAGCAACGGGGACAGGTTGCCCACCACCGACATGGTCACGTTACCGGCATAGCAAGCCCACTTCAAACGGGCGTAGGATTTGTTCATAGCGCACCTCTTTGGGAAAAGTCACCGCTATTATAGCATATCGGTTTCAAAATGCAAGAGAAGAAGTTGAATTTTTCGTGCGTGTATGGTATGCTGAATTGGAAAGGAGGAAGGATCATGGACAGTTATTTCAAATGCTGGAAGATCGCGGACGGAAGCGACGTGGGGGAACAGGCGGTTTTGCGACTGGAAGAGGATGTGTATGCTTTGCAGGATGCTACCGCGGACGAAGTGGAGGCAGGCACACGCTGTCTGGCGACGTGGTACGTGGAGCGGAAATATAAGACGCAGGTGTGCGGCCCCGACGGCCGGTATTACGATATGAAAAGCGAAATGCAGGAGCTGTCCTTTGAAGAATTGATCTTCTGCAGCGGAGAATGTATCGGTGCTTACCACGACGGGCTTATCTTCCTGTTTGGTGATGAGCAAACGCATTACCGGGAAAAGTATCTGGGAGAAATGCCCATCAGTGCCGACCAGGGCATCAGTTTCTACGATTATTATTACCTGCACGCCAGATAATGACATATAAAAAATCCGCACCCGAGGGTGCGGATTTTTTGATGAATGATAACCGGTAATCAGCGCTTGGAGAACTGCGGAGCGCGACGGGCTTTCTTCAAGCCGCACTTCTTACGTTCCTTCATGCGCGGATCGCGGGTGAGGAAGCCGGCCTTCTTCAGGACCGAGCGCAGCTCACCGTCGTTGTACTGCAGCAGAGCGCGGGCCACACCGTGACGGATAGCGCCGGCCTGACCGGACACACCGCCGCCGGCAACGCGGCACTCAATGTCGAACTTATCTGCCAGACCGGTGAGGTTCAGCGGCTGACGGACGATCAGCTTCAGGGTTTCCAGACCAAAGTACTCGTCGATGTCACGGTCGTTGATCTTGATGCTGCCGTTACCGGCATACAGACGGACGCGAGCCACCGAGCTCTTGCGGCGGCCGGTGCCGTAGAAATACGGACGCTTGTTGTATTCCATGATCGCTAACCTCCTTACAGTTCGATGACTTCCGGCTTCTGCGCGGCATGAGCGTGCTCGGCACCGGCATAGGTGCGCAGACGCGTCGCGGCAGTGCGGCCGAGGGTGTTGTGCGGGAGCATGCCGTTCACGGCAAGATCCATCGCTTTGGTCGGGTTCTTGGCCATCAGGGTCTTGTACTGAACGGACTTCAGACCGCCGATGTAACCGGTGTGATGATGATGGTACTTGTTCTCCAGCTTGTTGCCGGTGAGCACCGCCTTCTCGCAGTTGATGATGATGACATGATCGCCACAGTCAACGTGCGGGGTGAAGGTCGGTTTGTTTTTGCCGCGGAGCAGGCTGGCAGCCAGAGCGGCTACACGGCCGAGCGGTTTGCCGGCGGCATCAATGACGTACCAATTGCGGCTGACTTCAGCCGGTTTCTGCATGAAAGTAGACATTGAAACAGTTCCTCCTGTTATAATATTTCCGGGGCGTACGCCCCTCGTTTTAACGCAAGTGTGATGATACCACAACCAAAACCGAATGTCAACACATTTTTTGCAAATTTTTATTTAGAAATACCAAAGCTCTGTTTTTCTCCGTTTTTCTCGCTCAGAGATGTGTTTTTCTCGTTTTCAATTTCATAAAAATTTCTATGGAAACTGTCAGGGGGATGTGTTATAATAAGGAGGATAAATAAAATGGGGCGATTTGATGAACTATAAACACAACCCCGAGCTGACGCCTTGTGCGCGTTTGTTGCGTCGGCGGATGACGGACGAAGAACGCCGATTGTGGTATACGTTTCTCAAGCAATATCCTATTCGCTTTTTGCGACAAAAGGTGATTGATAATTATGTTGTTGATTTCTATTGTCGCGCTGCCGGATTGGTTATTGAGTTAGATGGATCACAGCATTATCAGGATAAAGGGATCGTGCGCGACAGATGTCGTGATAAAGCGTTGCAAGAACGTGGGCTAATGGTTTTACACATTTCCAACCGGCAGGTGAACGAACGATTTGCCGAGGTATGTGAGCATATCGATCTTACGGTACAGCAGAGAATAAACCGATAGACCTTGGCCCCCTTGTTAAAGGGGGCTGTCGGCAAAGCCGACTGGGGGATTCCTTGGGAGGGGAATCCCTCCACCACCTAACGGCGGTCCCCCTCCCTTTGACAAGGGAGGCAAGAAAAGGAGGCAATGATATGACCTTTGAGCAGGCGAAGGCGCGGATCGACGAGCTGCGCCGGGTGATCGACTATCACAGCCGGTTATATTACGATAACGATCGCCCCGAGATCGAGGACGATGAATTTGACGCGCTCACGCGGGAGCTGAAGGCGCTGGAAACGCAGTTTCCAGCGCTAATCACGCCGGACAGCTATACCCAGCGTGTGCATGGCGAGCTGTCGCGTCTGTTTTCCGAGGTGCGCCACGAGGTGCCGCTGGGCAGTCTGCAGGACGTGTTCTCGTTGGACGAGGTGCGCGCGTTTGATGCACGCATCCGCGAAAGTTTGCCCGATCCTGTGTACGTGGTAGAGCCGAAGATTGACGGTCGTTCTACTGCTATCGAATACCGCGACGGCAAGTTCTACCGCGGCGCTACGCGCGGCAACGGCGAAGTGGGCGAGGACGTCTCGGCCAATCTGCGCACCATTGCGGACGTGCCGTTGGAGCTGACCGAGCCGGTCAAGCGGATCATCGTGCGTGGCGAGGTGTTCATGCCGCACGATAATTTTGCCAAGCTGGTGGCGGCGCAGGAGGAAAACGGCGAGCAACCGTTTAAAAATCCGCGTAACGCGGCGGCGGGTTCGCTGCGGCAGAAGGATCCGGCGGTGGCCGCCCGGCGTGGGCTTTCCATTTATGAATTTAACGTGCAATTGGTCGAGGGTGAGCAGCTACTGGGGCATGCCGAGTCGCTGGAACGCATGAAGGAGCTGGGGCTGTCGGTCGTGCCGTTTTACAAGGTGTGCCACTCCGCCGACGAGGTGTGCGCGGAAATTGAGCGCATTGGCCGTGAGCGTGCGACCTTCCCGTTTGACATCGACGGCGCGGTGGTGAAGGTGGACGATTTTGCCGCCCGTGAACGCATCGGTTCCACCTCCAAGTTCCCCAAATGGGCGGTGGCGTACAAGTATCCGCCGGAGGAAAAGCTGACCAAGCTGCTGGACGTGGAGGTGACGGTGGGACGCACCGGTGTGCTTACGCCGACCGGCGTGTTCGAGCCGGTCACGCTGGCCGGTACGACCGTTTCCCGTGCGACGCTGCATAATCAGGACAACATCAACGATAAGGACATCGGCATTGGCGACACGGTGGTGCTGCGCAAGGCCGGCGAGATCATTCCGGAGGTCGTGCGGGTGCACGAGCGTCCGGCCGGACACAAGCGGTTTGAGCTTCCCAAAACCTGCCCCTCCTGCGGTCAGGCGACCGTGCGTGAGCCGGGCGAGGCGGCGACGCGCTGCGTCAACCCCGAATGCCCGGCACAGTTATCGCGCAACGTCATTCACTTCGTATCGCGTGATGCGATGGATATCGACGGTCTGGGCAGTGCGGTGGTGGAGCAACTGATCGCCGCCGGTAAGATCACGCGCGCGTATGATTTATATACGTTAGAAAAAGAGGAGATCGCCGGGCTGGAGGGGCTTGGCAGCAAATCGGCTGATAATCTGCTGCGAGCCATCGATAAGTCGCGCGGCAACGATCTCTATCGCGTCATTTTCGCGCTGGGTATCCGGCACATTGGTGAAAAGGCGGCCAAAACGCTGGCGGCGCATTTCGGCACGATGGAGGCATTGATGCAGGCGGATGCGGAAAGTCTGTCGTGTATCGACGGTATCGGTGCGGTGCTGGCCGAAAGTGTGGTGGAGTTCTTCCGTCGGGAAAGCTCCCGTCGGTTTGTGCAAAAGCTGGCGGAGGCCGGGGTGAACATGATCTGCCTCACCGAGCGCAAGGACGACCGTTTTGCCGGCATGGTGTTCGTGCTGACCGGCACGTTGCCGACCATGGGGCGCAAGGAAGCCTCGGATATCATCGAGCAATTCGGCGGTAAGACCTCCTCGAGCGTTTCGAAGAAAACGACGGTGGTGTTGGCCGGTGAGGATGCCGGTAGCAAGCTGACCAAGGCGCAGGCGCTGGGCATCCGCATTATTAATGAAGATGAATTTAAAGAGATGATCCAATAAAGGAGAACGTCTATGGATGAGCAGAAAAACAAGGTGCCGGAGGTAGTGGCGGACGATTCACTGCTGGCCGGTACGAGCTTTGGGAAAAGCCGGGAAGAGCTGAAAGCGGAGGCGCTCGCTGCCAAGCAGGAGGCTAAACGCAAAAAACAGGAGGAACGTCAGCTTGCTAAAGCGTCCGGCGGCATCGTGCGTGACGAATTGCTGCAGGACAAAAGCGGTCTGATCTTTTTGCTGGTGCTGGTGGTATTAGTCGTGCTGGCGGTACTGCTGGGGTTGTTCTGGAACGTGCTGTTTGGTGATCCGCAGGCTGAACAGGATGCCGCCGCCAAGGTGCAGAATGAGGAGCTCTCGTATTTCTTGGACGATCAGGCACAGGCCGAACTGTCGGCCGAAGGCATCAAAGGTGCGATCACCAAGGCGTACTACACGGTGGGCGGCTATCTGGCGGTGCAATTCGACCTCGGCAACGGCATGGCAACCGCCCAGCACCCGACGTCGGTGTACGTGGAGCTCGCAAACGAGGACGATACCGTGCTGGCGACCGGGTTTACCGATGAGATCGACGAGGAATTTGTCATCGAGGCCGGTACGCACGGTAGCTTTTTCCTGTATATCTCGCCGGAATTCGTTAAGGTGACCGATGACGATCTGGACCAACTGTCATATACCATTACGGTTGACAGCATCGCTGCTTGACAAATCGGGCGTGCGGAGTATAATCGAGGTAGATTTCTGAAAGGAATGAACGATATGGGCAAGGTAGGATTTATCGGCTGCGGCAACATGGGCGGTGCGTTGGCCCGCGCGGCATCCAAAAGCGATGCGGACCTGTGGCTGGCGGACGGATTGCCGGAAAAGGCGGCGGCGCTGGCAGAGGAGTTGTCGGCGCATCACGACGATAACGAAGGGCTGGCGGCCGGTTGTGACTGGCTGTTTTTGGGTATGAAGCCGCAGGTGATGCCGACGGTGCGCGGCAAGCTTGCACCGACGCTTGCCAAGCGGCAGGACCGCTTTGTGCTGGTGTCGATGGCGGCCGGTCTGACGGTGGCGCGCATTCGTGAGCTGGCCGGCGGTGAATATCCGGTCATCCGCATTATGCCCAACACGCCGGCGGCGGTGGGCAAAGGCATGATCCTCTATACCATGGCCGGGATCACCGCGGAAGAGGAAACGGAGTTTTTGCGGTTTATGCGCGGCGCGGGGCGGTTTGATGCGATCCC
>JAFUPS010000109.1 GCA_017481085.1 Clostridia bacterium
TCACAAAATAGTGTGTCCGTTTCGCTCGTTCTTATAAGAACAGATGCGTCAGCTGCGGCGTGTTAAACATCGAAACGTAATCGGTATCCGACACCACGATGTGATCGCGCAGAATGACGTTGATATTTTTCAGTTCCTGGCAAATAACTGCCGTTGCCAGTTTGTCCGTCTCAGACGGAAACGCAAACCCCTGCGGATGATTGTGCGCCAGCACCACCTGCGTAGCACCGTCCAACGCCGCCCGATGCTTGATGATCCTCAAATTGACGTCCGAGGCGTTGTTCAATCCCTGCGAGATCTCGGTCACGGTCAACACACGGTCGCAGTTATCCAGCGTCAGCATGCGCAGCACCTCGGTCTGTTCGCCCCAGAAATACGGCAGCAGATACTCACCGATCTCGTCGGTGGTTTTGAGCACGGTGCCCTTCTTGTGATCCTGCAGGCCGAAATGCCGCACCAGATCACCGCAAAGCTTGAGAAGTACCGCGGTATGCTCGCCCACGCCATCCACGTCCTCCAGCTGTTCGTAGCTGGCATTCAGTACACCGTGGATATTGCCGAAACGCTTGATCAAATTGTGCGCGATCTCGTTGGTATCCTTGCGCGAAATGCCGTAATACAGCAGTATTTCCAACAGCTCGTGCTCGCGGAACTGCTCGTAGCCGTGCTGAATGTATTTTTTCTTCATACCGTCACGGTGTCCGTCGTGTGCATGGTTAGCCATGGGTGCCTCCTGGGAGATAATAAAGTTAAGATAATTATAACATATATATTTTTAAAAAGCAATTTACACAGCCAAGAAAATATGCTATACTATAAAATATTTTGGAAAAAGGAGGCGCTTGCTGTGAAGCAGATCACCGTCGGCAAAAACGATGCCGGTCAACGGCTGGATAAATTCCTCACCAAAGCCTTTCGGCAACTGCCGACGTCGCTGATGTACCGCGCGATCCGCCGCAAGGATATCAAGCTCAACGGCAAGCGCTGTGAGATCTCCACGCGGTTGGCAGAGGGCGACGTGCTCACGCTGTATTTGCCGGACGATGCGCTGGAAACCGCACCGCCGGTATACGAGTTTATGAACGCCTCGCGCAAGCTGGAGGTCGTGTATGAGGACGAGCATCTGTTGCTGCTCAACAAACCGGTCGGGCTGTTGGTGCATCCGGATGATCGTGAATTTGGCGATACACTCATCTTCCGCGTGCAACGGTATTTATACGAAAAAGGGGAATACCGACCGGATGAAGAAAACAGCTTCACGCCGGCGTTGGTCAATCGCATCGACCGCAATACCGAGGGCATCGTGATCGCCGCTAAAACGGCGGTGGCACTGCGTATTTTGAACGAGCGGCTCAAAAACCGCGAAATTCAAAAGTATTACCTCTGCTTGGTGCACGGTACCATGCCAAAGCAGGAGGATACGCTTACCGGATATCTGGAAAAAAACGCCGACCAAAATCGCGTGTATATCTCGGATAAGCAAGGCGGCGACGGTGCCCGCACCATCGCTACGCGGTATCGCGTGCTGGAGGCACACGACGGGCTGTCACTCTTAGAGATCCACCTGCTTACCGGCCGCACACATCAAATCCGGGCGCATCTGGCGTCCATCGGCCATCCGTTGCTGGGGGATGGGAAATACGGCACCAACGCCATCAATAAAGGCACCGGATTTACGCATCAGGCATTGTGCTCATACCGCCTGAAGTTTGCGTTTTCCACGCCGGCAGAGGAACTGCAATACCTTGATAAACGGGAGTTTTCGTTAAAATCCGTCGGCTTTGCGGAGGATTTCCGTGCCGGTCGTATCCGTGTTCCGTCGGCAAACGCGGATAAGTTGCTGTCAAAAAATGGTAAAATTTTTGCAAAAAGTGCAAAAATTAACGAAAAAACCCGCAAAAAGTAGGAAAATCGTCGAATAATTCCCAAAAAACCCTTGCATTTTTTGGCAAATAGGTCTATAATAACACTTGTAAATTCTGGGAGGAAAGCTTTCATGTCCGTTTCGTATCCGAAAAAAGAACGCTACTCTGTTGACGACTTGGTCGAGATCCTCGCCCTGCTTCGTTCGCCGGAGGGGTGTCCGTGGGATCGGGAACAAACACACGAAAGCATCCGCTCGAATATGCTGGAAGAGGCTTGCGAAGCGATCGAGGCCATCAACCAGCACGATGCCGAGCACCTCAAGGAAGAACTTGGCGATGTGCTGTTTCAGGTGGTATTCCACGCGCAAATGGCGGCCGAAGCCGGCACCTTTACGCTGGAGGATGTGGCAGACGGTATCTGCAAAAAGATGCTGGCGCGTCATCCGCATGTGTTCGGTGACGCAGCGGCAACCGATGCCGGTGAGGCGCTGGCTGCCTGGGATGCCGTTAAACGGCAGACAAGCACCAATCAGGCGCAAGCCGATCTGTTGCAGAACGTGCCGCGCTCATTACCGGCGCTGATGCGTGCGGAAAAGGTACAACGCCGTGCGGCGCGCGGTGGATACGATCGTGCCGATCTGTCGGAAGCCTTGGCTGATTTTAAGGCAACCGTCAAAACGCTGGAGAATGCCGTACAAACCGGTAACACCGATGTGGCTTCTCTTGGCCGCATGCTGTTTGCAACCGTGGCGCTGGCCCGCCGGATGGGCTGGGATGCCGAGCAAGCGCTCACAGACGAAACGGATGCGTTTATCACGCAGTTTCGCGAGTGGGAACAGAAACAATCATAGGACATCTGCGAAGAATATTCGCTGATAAATAAAATTTTGGGAGGACTATGAACATGAAAAAAGCTGAACTGATCGCCGCCGTTGTCGCGAAGACCGGCCTGGCAAAGAAAGACGCCGAGAAGGCTGTCAACGCTGTTCTCGACACCGTTGTTGAGACCGTTGCTGCTGGTGACAAGGTTGCTCTGGTGGGCTTCGGCACCTTCGAGAGCCGCAAGCGTGAGGGCCGCGTTGGCCAGAACCCGCAGACCGGCGAGAAGATCGACATCCCGGCTACCACTGTTCCGGCTTTCAAGGCTGGCCAGGCTTTCAAGAGCGCGGTTGCGAAATAAGAATCATACCCATGATAAAACCCTGCCAAACGGCAGGGTTTTTTCTTTTTTAT
This sequence comes from Clostridia bacterium, assembly GCA_017481085.1. Taxonomy (GTDB): domain Bacteria; phylum Bacillota; class Clostridia; order Oscillospirales; family Acutalibacteraceae; genus RGIG426. The sequence continues at coordinate 3,099 of JAFUPS010000109.1, forward strand.
TTTTAACGTTTCTTTAATATTTCCTCATCATTTCCCAAACATTTCCGCCGTATGATAGCCCTGTCAACCGAAACCAATCAAACGAAAAGGAGATCAGTATCATGGCAAAATCGAAATTCATCGAAGCAAACGAAAAGATCGCCGAGGGCGCGGTCAAGGGCTACAAAAAGATCGAGGACGGCGTGGTCAAGGGCTTTAACAAGGTGACCGACAAATGCGTCGAGTATCTGTTCGCCCGCGAAGGCGAATCGGTAGAGGATGCCAAAAAGCGCTTGTCCGCAAACAATCATAAAACCAAAGATTAAGAAAGTGAGGAATATATCATGAAAAACGATCAGGAATTTTTGGTGCAGAAGATCCGCACCCAGTATACCGAAAAGCAGCACACGCAGTTGGATGCGCTCAAAGAGCTGGATGCCAAGGTCAAACGACCGGCAAATGTGTTTGCCTATGTGTTTGGCAGCGTGGCCGCTATCGTTATGGGTAGCGGCATGAGCTTGGTCATGACCGAGCTTGGCGGCATGCTGGGCTTGGAAAACACGATGGTCCCGGGTGTGATCGTCGGTGTGATCGGCTTGGTGATGGCATTGGTCAACTACCCGATCTTCAAAGGGATTCTGGCACGCCGCCGCGCCAAGTATGCCGCGGATATCATGGCGCTGAGCGATAGCATCCTGGAAGAATGATCCCTGCTGAGTGGTGCCGTCGACACCACTCAAAATTTTTTTAAAAAATCCTCAAACAGAAACAAAACGTTAACAATTCTATGTTACAATACAAGAAAGGAGGGGAGTCTGGATGTTTCAGATATTGGTTGTGGAAGACGATCGCGAGCTCAATCGCTCGGTTTGCCTGTTTTTAAACCAGAACGGTTATCAGGCCACCGGTTGCCTGAACGCCAACGAGGCATACGACGCCATGTACGAAACGGTGTTCGACCTGATCGTATCGGATATTATGATGCCGGGGATCGACGGCTTTGAATTTGTGCGCACCGTGCGTACGTTAAACGAGGATATTCCGATCCTGTTTATGACCGCACGGGACGATTTTGCCTCCAAGCAACGCGGCTATCGCGTGGGTATTGACGATTACATGGTCAAGCCGATCGACCTGGACGAGCTGTTTTTGCGTATCGGTGCGCTGTTGCGCCGTGCCAAGATCGCCGCCAGCCGTCAGCTGACGGTAGGGCGCTTTACGATGGATGCCGATGAGCACACCGCTTATCTGGGGGACGAGGAGATTCCGCTTACCAATCGGGAATTTTCGTTGCTGTACAAGTTGCTGTCCTACCCCAAAAAGACCTTTACCCGCACACAGTTGATGGACGAGTTCTGGGATGCTGATACCGCATCCGGACCGCGCACAGTGGATGTATATATGACCAAGCTTCGCAGTAAGTTGGCCGATTGCGACGATTTCGAGATCGTCACCGTTCACGGCTTGGGTTATAAGGCGGTGATCAAATGAAGCGTCTGTGGTCTGCTTTGCGGAACTTTCTGCTGTTTTTCGCCATCGTTGGCTTTGTGGTCACCTGTAGCTTTCTGTTGTTTGGCGCGTCGGTATCGCTTTCGGAGGAGGACGTCCGCGCATTTGCACCGATGGTCTTTTTCAACGTCCTGCTGTTGTCGGCACTATTTGCTGCCTTGGATGCCGTTCGCCGTAAGCTGACGGTCGATCGTCCGGTGAGGGAGATCCGCAAGGCGCTCCGGCGTTTGCAGGAGGGGGATTTTTCCGCGCGTATCACGTTACCGTCATCCTCCAAAAAGGAATTCAAAGAAATCGCGGCCAGCATCAATCTGCTGGCCGAGGAGCTGGCCGGCGTGGAGACGCTGCGTACCGATTTTATAGCGAACGTATCACACGAGCTTAAAACACCGCTGGCGGTCATCCGCAATTACAGCACCATGCTGAGCGCGCCGACGTTGAGCGATGAACAACGGCAGGAATACGCCGTTACCATCAACGCCACCTCGCGCCGTTTGGCCGATCTGATTACCAATATCCTTAAGCTGAATAAGCTGGAAAACCAGCAGATCTACCCATCTGTCGCCGAATACGACCTCGGCGAGCAACTGTGTGAATGCCTGCTGTCGTTTGAAGCTTTCTGGGAACGTAAGCATTTGGTAATTGAAACCGATATTGCGGAGAATGTACGTATTCGCTCGGATGCGGAGCTGTTGTCGCTGGTGTGGAATAATCTCATTTCCAACGCCATCAAATTCACAGAGGAGGGAGGTACCGTCACGGTGACGCTGACGGCCACCGCCCATCACGCAACGGTAACAATCACCGATACCGGCTGCGGTATTTCACCGGAAATCGGTCCACACATCTTCGAAAAATTCTATCAAGGCGATACCTCACATGCTATGCAAGGCAACGGATTGGGGTTGGCGCTGGTCAAACGCGTGGTGGATATCGTTCATGGCGAGATCACGGTAGAGAGTGCGATTGGCAAGGGGAGCGCCTTTACAGTTAAACTTCGGAGGCTGCCGGATGCTTGACTTTAAGACGCTGGCCAGACGGTTGCTCTATCCGCCGGTTTGGCTTATATTGCTGCTCGCAGTCATCAGCACCGCGGCATTGATAACCGTTTTTACAGGCGGCTTAGAGCAGTCTCCGGTTGCTTACGTTGCCTACGTGTTGTCCGCCTATGCACTGACGGTTTTGTGTTTGTTTGTCGTGCAGACCTTGCCCGCTAAGCTGGCGTCTGCCAAGCAACGCGTATACGCGCATCCGGTCGGCTACCAATACCTGACCAACGTGGGATATAAGGTGCGCATATCGCTGTATATCACGCTGGGTATCAACCTGTTTTATGCGATAATCAAGCTGATTTTGGGTATTTGGTATAGCTCACCGTGGACGGTATTCGTGGCGATCTATTACATGCTGTTGGCTGTGCTGCGGTTTTTACTGTTGCGTTATCTGCGTGGCGATAAGAATAACAGCGAGGTCAACCTGACGGCGGAATTCCGCTGGTATCGCATTGTCGGTTGGCTGATGTTGCTCATCAATCTCACGCTCAGCGGCATGGTGCTGCACATGATGGGGGATCTTGCCGATCCCATCTCCAACGAGATTTTGGTGATCGCTTCGGCGGCGTACACGTTTTACGCGGTGACCATGTCGGTGGTTGACGTCATCCGTTACCGCCGGTATCAGAGCCCAGTCATCTCGGCTGCAAAGGCAATCCGCTTTACAGCCGCATTGATTTCTTTGCTGTCGCTGGAGATCTCCATGCTGCTGCAATACAGCACCGATATCGTGTTAAGCCGCTGGATGACCGCCCTGACGGGGGCGGCGGTATGCGCTGTGGTGGTGGCGACTTCGGTGTATATGATCGTCCATGCCACCAAAGAAATCAAAAAACGGAAATGAGGAAGATATATGGAACAGCAAGATACTTTTCGTTATACCTATTCGGCCAAGGAGCAAGAGGAGGTCAAGCGCCTGCGTGAGAAATACGCGCCGCAACCCGTTGCAGTAGAGGATAAGCTGGCTGCTCTCCGCCGCTTGGATGAGGGAGTAACGCAGAAAGCCATGGCGTTTTCGTTAACGCTGGGCATCATCGGCACGCTGATCATGGGCACCGGCATGTGCTGCGTGCTGGTGTGGAGCCAGATGCTTATCGGCATTCCGGTGGGACTGCTGGGTATTCTCGGCGTGGTGCTGGCCTATCCGCTATATAACCGCATTTTGAAAACGGAGCGTGCGCGCATTGCTCCGGAGGTGCTTCGCCTTACCGATGAACTGCTGAAATAAAAAAAGCGCATCCCGCGTGGGATGCGCTTTTTTCGTTTATTCTTACAGCTCCAGCGGTTTGCGGGTCATCCATTTGCCGCCGGTGAAATCGGGGAAGAACACGGTGTTGCCGGTAGCAATGGATTCCTCCGAAAGCGGCGTGATCGCCATCCATGCTGCCATGTCGTACACGTCGATGGGCATCGGCTTGTTTTCGTTGATGCAATCAAAGAAAGCGTTGAGCACCAGCCAGTCGATGCCGTCGTGACCGGCCGGTCCGTCGTATACGCCGTCCTCAATGTACTTTTTCCAGATAGGATGCTCATATTCCGCACGGAATTCCTCGGCGTTGCCCCATTTTTCCTTCCATTTGAAGTGATAGGGCACGTTATCCGGGGTATCGACGTATACCGACTGGTTGTCTTCCATGTACATACCCTTGGTACCGTGCACCTCGAACTGCCGGGAATACGCACGCGGCGTGGTGGTCTCCAGATTGATCTGGATGGTCTCGCCGCCTGCACACTTGATGAGTGTGGTCACCATATCGCCCTGCGCAAAATGCGCGTGTGTCAGATCGTATTCATCACCCTTTTCGCGTTGCAGGAACTTGTGCAGCCCGCGCGCCTTGGAGCTCATGCTGTATAGGCTGACAAAGCGGTTGCCGCGGTTGATATCCAGCACATTGGCGATCGGTCCGATCTCGTGGGTGGGATAGTTCTCGCAGTTGCGGTGGAGATAGTTGTCCAGCCGGTAGTGGCGGATCTCACGGCCATAGCCCACCTCGTCGCGCAGATCGTGGCAGTAACCGCCACGGCAATGTACGATCTCACCGAACAACCCCTGCTTTACCATGTTGAGCACCATCAGCTCGTTGCGGCCGTAGCAGCAGTTTTCCAGCATCATAATGGGTGTACGCGTTTCTTCATAGGTGCGTACCAATTGCCAGCAATCCTCCAGCGAGTACGCACCGCCTACCTCGCAACCTACGTATTTGCCGGCACGCATGGCGTCACACGCCATCTGCGTGTGCATTGCCCACGATGCGGCAATCA
>JAFUPS010000110.1 GCA_017481085.1 Clostridia bacterium
CAAGCTCATCACCAAATACCGCTGCCGGTTTATCGCCGGTGTGCCGACACTTTACGAAGCGCTGCTACGCCTGCCCGGGCTGGAAAAAGCAGACCTCTCTTGCCTGAAGGGTGTCTTTTCCGGCGGTGATTCGCTGTCGGTCGAGCTGAAGAAAAAGCTGGACGGCTTTTTGGCGGCACACGGCGCACAGGTACAGGTGCGCGAGGGCTACGGCACCACCGAAACGGTGACCGCCTGCTGCCTGACGCCGCCGCATCGGGCCAAGGAGGGCAGCATCGGTGTACCGTTTCCGGATACCTATATCAAAATTGTGCGACCGGATACTGCCGAGGAGCTACCCTACTGCGAGGAAGGCGAGATCCTGTTGGCCGGCCCGACCGTGATGAAAGAGTACCTCGGTCACCCCGAGGAAACCGCCCGAACGCTGCGCACACACGACGACGGTCTCACATGGGTATACACCGGCGATCTCGGCACCATGGACGACGAGGGCTTCGTGTATTTCAAAGGGCGGGCCAAACGGCTGATCGTCACCTCGGGATATAATGTGTATCCCAATCAGATCGAAAACGTGCTCGATGCACACGAACTGGTGCACATGAGCTGTGTGATCGGCGTGCCGGACGATTATCGCATGCACCGCGTCAAGGCGTTCATCGTGCTGAAAGACGGCGTGCCGCCCACCGATGAAACGCGGCAGCTTTTACTGGAGCATTGCGCGCACTACGTGGCACGCTACGCCATGCCACGCGAGATCGAATTCCGCAGTGAACTACCCAAAACACTGGTGGGCAAGGTTGCCTACCGCCAATTGGAAGAAGAAGCGAAGCAAGCACCCTGATGGGTGTTTGCTTTTGCGTTTGTAACCAAATTTTTAACTTTTGCATCCCGCTCTTGACTTTTGTGAAAATCGGGGTATACTGATTTTAGCACTCAGCGACATCGAGTGCTAAAACACAATAGGAAAAACAGGTGATTTTCATGCGTACCAAGCAATTTAAGGCCGAGTCGAAAAAGCTGCTCGACCTCATGATCAATTCCATCTACACGCACAAGGAGATCTTTCTGCGCGAGCTGATCTCCAACGCCAGCGATGCGCTGGATAAGCTGTATTATCGCTCGCTGAGCGGCGGTGTTTCCGGCATCTCGCGCGATGAGCTGTACATCCGGCTGGCAGTGGATAAGGATGCGCGCACCCTCACCGTTAGCGACAACGGCATCGGCATGACCGCCGAGGAGCTGGAGCAAAACCTCGGCACCATCGCCAAGTCCGGCTCGCTGGCCTTTAAGCAGGATAACGAAAAGCAAGAGGGCATCGACATCATCGGTCAGTTCGGCGTAGGCTTTTATTCTGCCTTCATGGTCGCCGATACCGTGACCGTAGAAAGCCGCACGCAGGGCGGCGAGGCTTACCGCTGGCAATCCAGCGGCGCCGCCGGTTATACCGTCGAACCGTGCGAGGTAGGCTTTGAGCGCGGCACGGTGATCACGCTGCAGCTGAAAGAGGATACCGAGCAGGATAAATTCAGCGAATATCTGGAGTATTATCGCCTGTCCTCGCTGGTGAAAAAGTATTCCGATTACATCGGTTATCCCATCAAAATGTGGCGCGAGGTCTCCCGTCCGAAGGACCCCGAAGCGGAACAGCCGGAATACGAAACGGTGCTGGAGGATCAAGTCTTAAACAGCATGGTGCCGCTGTGGCGCAAAAACAAAAACGAGATCACCGAGGATGAATACAACGAGTTCTACCAGAGCCGGTTTTACGATTGGGAAAAACCGGTCCGCGTGATCCACAGCCATAACGAGGGCCAGGCCACCTACGACGCGCTGTTGTATATCCCCCGCAAAGCCCCGATGGATTTCTATTCCAAGGATTTCGAAAAAGGTCTGGCGCTGTATTCCAACGGTGTGCTCATCATGGAGCGCTGTGCCGATCTGCTGCCCGATCATTTCGCCTTTGTGCGCGGCGTGATCGACAGCGAGGATGTGTCGCTCAACATCTCGCGTGAGATGCTGCAGCACGATTATCAGCTCAAGCTGATCGCCCGCAATCTGGAGAAGAAGATCAAGTCGGAGCTGAAAAAGCTGCTGGATACCGACCGCGAAGCGTATGAGGAATTTTTCCGCGCGTTCGGTCTGCAGCTCAAATACGGCGCATACAGCGACTACGGCACGCATGCCGAACAACTGCGCGAGCTGCTGCTGTTTGTCTCCTCCAAAGAAAAAACACCGGTCACGCTGGCGGAATACGCCGAGCGCATGACCGATTCGCAAAAGGCAATCTACTACGCCTGCGGAGAATCGGTAGAGCTGATCGACATGCTGCCGCAGGTGGATACCGTGAAAGCCAAGGGCTACGAGGTGCTCTACCTCACCGACAACGTCGATGAGTTCGTGATGAAGACCATGCGCACCTACAACGACAAGCCGTTTGTCAACGTCTGCGCCGGCGACCTCGATTTGGATACCGATGAGGAGAAGGATGCGCTGAAAGCGGAGAACGAAGCAGCGGCACCGATGTTCGCCACCATGCAACAGGCGATCGGTGACTCTGTGAAGGAAGTCCGCTTTACTCACAAGCTGAAGAACCACCCCGTCTGCCTGACCAGCATGGGCGACGTTTCGCTCGAAATGGAGAAGGTGCTCAACGCTATGCCGGCCGGTCAAAAGGTACACGCACAGCTAGCCTTGGAGATCAACGCAGAGCACCCCATCGCGGCGAAGCTCAAAACGCTGGACGACACGACGCTGGCCACCTACGCGCGCATTTTGTATGCGCAGGCACGGCTGATTGCCGGTATGCCGGTGGATAATCCTACCGAACTCTCCAATCTCATCTGCGATTTAATGGTATAATTTTCTGCCGCCCGGCCTACATGACCGGGCGGTTTTTCAAATCGGTTGACGAAATTGGTCGAATATGGTATACTATGTTCAATATCACACGGAAGCGAGGCGTTCTCATGGCCGATTACTGCGTTTTGTATAATCCCAAGGCCGGCTTTGGCAAAGGCAAGGCCAATGCCTTTGCACTGCTCGATCTATTCCCAAAAGATACTCTCCGTTATGCCGATCTCACGCAGATCGACAACCTGCCGGCATACGTCGATGCCCTGCCGTCGCACGAGCGGTTGATCGTCGCCGGTGGCGACGGTACGCTCAGCCGGTTTGTCAATCTCATGGACCGCGATCATTTTGAGCGTGATATTTTCTATTACGCCGCCGGCACCGGCAACGATTTTCTGCACGATCTGGAGCTGCCCACCGGCACCAAGCCGTTTATCATCAACCGTTATCTGGAGGACCTGCCCAAAATTCGGGTAGGCGAGCTGGAACAGCGGTTTATCAACGGCGTGGGCATGGGGATCGACAGCTACGTTATCCATCAGGGAGATCTCATGCGTGAGAAAAACCCCAACAAGAAGCTGAACTATACGATGGTCGCGCTCAAGGGGTTGTTTGGCGGTTATAAGCCGATTACCGCTACCGTCACGGTCGACGGTGTGAGCGCGACCTACCACAACGTGTGGCTTGCCCCCACCATGAAGGGGCGGCTGTTCGGCGGCGGCATGATGCCGACCCCCGACCAGGACCGCACCGACCCGGCGCAAACGGTATCGGTAGCGGTGGTGCATAAGCTCTCGGCCCTGCGCGCGCTGACCATCTTCCCCTCACTTTTCAAAGGCGAGCACGTAAAGCACACCGAATACGTACACGTCATTAAGGGGCACGAGGTATCGGTCAAGGTCGACCAGCCTCTCCCCCTGCAGATCGACGGTGAGACCGTCCTTGGCGTGACGGAATTTACCGTTTCGGCCAACGCTTCTGCCACCGTATGATGAAAGCCGCCTAAGGGCGATGTCATTAAGATAAGAACTTTTGTCATTCTGAGGAGGACGCAGCCCGACATGAGAATCCGTTCTTTAAGGATTACGGATTGCCACGGTCGCTACGCTCCCTCGCAATGACAAGCTAAACTTAATGACATCGCCCCACCGGGCGGCTTTTTTCGCGCAAAAAACCAAAATTTCCTCTTTATTTTTTATTTAATATATGCTATAATTACATGATACAATAAGTGAGGTGGCGTTATGGCGAAATTATATTTCAAGTACGGCGCAATGGGATCGTCCAAAACCGCGCAGGTGCTCATCACCAAATTCAACTATGAGGAACGCGGCATGAAGGTGTGGCTCATCAAGCCGGCGCTGGATGACCGCGACGGCGCAACCACCATCAAATCCCGCATTGGGCTTTCGGCACCGTGCGATACGGTGGCGGTGGACGATGACCTGTTCACGGTATTCACCGAGCAGCACACCGATGCCGACGTGGTGATCGCCGACGAGTGCCAGTTCTTCACCGAGGCACACGTGGATGCACTGCGGCGTATTGTGGACGATTGCAACATTCCGGTCATGTGCTTCGGTCTGCGCACCGATTTTTTGTGCCATCTGTTCACCGGCAGCAAGCGGTTGTTTGAGGTGGCCGACTCGGTCTCGGAGATCAAAACCATTTGCGAATGCGGCTCTAAGGCGACGGTCAACGCCCGTCTGGACGCCGATATGCGTATCGTTACCGAGGGCAGCCAGGTGATGCTCGGCGGCAACGATTGCTACGTAGCGATGTGCCACAAATGCTGGGTCAGCAAGATCCGCTCACAACAAGAGAAATGAGGAGAAAATTATGAAACTGAATGAAATTCTGGCAAGATGCGATCACACCCTGCTGGCGCAAAGCGCTACGTGGGAGGATATCAAGGCTATCTGCGACGACGGTATCAAGTATGCCACCGCCTCGGTGTGCATTCCGGCTTCGTACGTGAAGCAGGCGAAGGAATACGTGGGCGATAAGCTGGCCATCTGCACCGTCATCGGATTCCCGAACGGGTATTCCACCACCGCTACCAAGGTGTTTGAATGCAAGGATGCGCTGGAAAACGGTGCGGACGAGATCGACACCGTCATCAACATCGGTCATCTGAAGGATAAGAAGTACGACGACATTCTCGCCGAGCTGAAGGCGCTCAAAGAGGTGTGCGGCGATAAGATCCTCAAGGTCATTATCGAAACCTGCCTGCTCACCGACGACGAGAAGATCAAGATGTGCGAGCTCGTCACCGCGTCGGGCGCGGATTATATCAAAACGTCCACCGGCTTTTCCACCGCCGGTGCTACCCGTGAGGACGTGGCGCTGTTTGCGGCGCACGTCGGTGAGGGCGTACGCATCAAGGCCGCCGGCGGCATTTCCTCGCTGGAGGATGCCGAGGCGTTTATCCGGCTGGGCGCCGACCGTCTGGGCACCAGCCGCAGTGTCAAGATCGCCAAAAACGAAACCGCCCATTCGGGATATTAAGGAGGTAACACCATGAGTAATCAGCATACTCCCCACATCAAGGCAACGTCTGCCGATTTCGCCGAGACCGTTCTGATGCCCGGCGATCCGCTGCGCTCGAAATTCGTGGCGGAAAACTTCCTGGAAAACGCACGTCTGGTCAACAACGTCCGCGGCGTGCAGGGCTATACCGGCACCTATCGCGGCATGCCGGTATCGGTCATGGCCAGCGGCATGGGCATGCCGTCCATCGGCATCTACTCGCACGAGCTATACAACTTCTTCGGTGTGGAAAACATCATCCGCATCGGCTCTGCCGGCGGTCTGGCCGACGACGTGCAGCTGCGCGACGTAATCATCGGCATGGGTGCATGCACCAACTCCTGCTATCAGGAGCAGTACCACTTCGGCGGCAACTACGCCCCCATCGCCAGCTACAACCTGCTCCGCCGCGCGGTGGAGGAAGCGGAGGCCATCGGCGTGCGCTACAAGGTGGGCAACCTACTGTCGTCCGACGTGTTCTACAACGCCGATCCGGACTTTAACGAGCGCTGGTACAAAATGGGCGTGCTGGGCGTGGAAATGGAAGCCGCGGCGCTGTATATGAACGCCGCCGCAGCCGGCAAAAACGCGCTGGCTATCTGCACCGTTTCCGACCACATTCGCCGCGGCGAAGCGCTGGATGCGGATGCGCGCCAGAACACCTTTACCGATATGATGACCATCGCCCTCAACGTGGCGACCTCGGTGTAATGTTATGAAAAAACGTGTATTTTTGATCGTATTGGATTCCTTCGGCATCGGCGAAGCACCGGATGCGGCCGCTTTTGGCGACGCCGGAGCTAACACGCTGCGCAGCATTCATGCCAGCGGCAAGCTGCACATGCCGAACATGACCGCCATGGGCTTTGGCAACATCGACGGTGTGGAGGTGATCGCCAAGACCGATGCTCCCACCGCCACCGTGGCCCGCATCCGCGAAAAGAGCCCCGGCAAAGATACCACCATCTGGCATTGGGAGATCGCCGGTATCGTTTCGGAGTATCCCATGCCGACCTATCCGGAGGGCTTTCCGCCGGAGGTGATGGAGGCGTTTGAAGCTGCCACCGGCTACGGCACGCTGTGCAACCGCCCGTATTCCGGCACCGACGTCATCCGCGATTTCGGTGAGGAGCACCTGAAAACCGGCAAGCTGATCGTCTACACCTCGGCAGACAGCGTGTTTCAGATCGCTGCACACGAGGATCTGGTACCATTGCCGGAGCTGTACCGTCTATGCGAGATCGCCCGCGGCCTGATGCAGGGTAAGCACGGCGTGGGGCGTGTCATCGCGCGACCGTTTATCGGTCAGCCGGGCGATTTCAAGCGCACCGCCAACCGCCGCGATTTCTCGCTGATGCCGCCGCGTGATACGCTGCTCAATAAGCTGAGCGCCGCCGGCTACGACGTGATAGGCGTCGGCAAGATCGGCGATATATTCTCCATGTCCGGCATTACCGAAACGCATCCCACTCATGGCAACGGTGAAGGCATGGAAACGACCTTGGCTTTGGCTGACAAGGATTTCCACGGCCTGTGCTTTGTCAATCTTGTGGACTTCGATATGCTGTACGGTCACCGTCAAGATCCCGACGGCTACGCCGCCGCCATCAGCGCGTTTGATGCGTGGTTGCCTGGGTTTATGGCGAAAATGGGTAAGGACGACGTGCTGATGATCACCGCCGACCACGGTTGCGATCCGTCGGATAACAGCACCGACCACACGCGCGAGCATATTCCGTTTTTGATGCTGGGCGACGGCATTCCGGCCGAAAACCTCGGCACGCTGTATGGCTTTGACCACATCGGCAACACCGTGTGGCAGTTGTTGACCGGCGGAGGTGAGCTCGGTGAATAAACAGCAACTTGTAGAGCTTGCACTGCAGGCACGCGAGAAAAGCTATGCGCCGTATTCCGGCTTTACGGTCGGAGCGGCACTGCTGACGACGGATGGCAAGGTATACACCGGCGCCAATATCGAGTCGGCATCTTATACCCCCACCGTCTGTGCCGAGCGCGTAGCCACGTTCACCGCCGTACACGCCGGTGAACGGCAGTTTGCGGCTATTGCCATCGTCGGCGGCAAGACCGGCGAGCCGGTCACTGCCTACTGTCCGCCGTGCGGCGTGTGCCGGCAGGTGCTGGCTGAATTTTGCGACAGCGAATTCCCGGTCGTGCTGTACGACGGCAAAACCATAAAAGAATACACCCTCGGTCAGCTACTGCCGGCGGTGTTTGACAAGACCAACCTGGATTGAAACGTAAAGTGAGGGACCTCACATGAGAATGTATGAGCTCATCGAAAAGAAGAAACAAGGGCTGGAGCTGACCGGCGACGAAATTCGGGAAATGATTACCCGGTATACCGCCGGCGATATTCCGGACTACCAGATGTCCAGTCTGATGATGGCGGTGTATTTCCGCGGTATGTCCGACCGCGAGACCTTCGACCTGACCGATGCGATGGTGCATTCGGGCGATACCGTCGATCTCTCGATGTTTGGCGATCGCAGTGTGGACAAGCACTCCACCGGCGGCGTGGGCGACAAGACCACGCTTATCGTAGCACCCATTGTGGCGGCTTGCGGCGGCATCGTTGCCAAAATGAGCGGCCGCGGGCTGGGGCATACCGGCGGCACGGTGGATAAACTGGAGTCCTTCCCCGGCTTTTGCACCTCGCTGTCGCCCGAGCAGTTTACCGCACAGGTACAGCGTTGCGGTCTGGCGGTCATTGGCCAACGCGCCGATCTGGCACCGGCCGACAAAAAGCTGTATGCGCTGCGCGACGTGACCGCTACGGTCGAGTCCATTCCGCTGATCGCCTCGTCGATCATGAGCAAGAAGCTGGCCGCCGGCACGCGATCTATCGTTCTGGACGTTAAATGCGGCAGCGGTGCATTTATGCAGACCCCAGCCGCCGCCAAAAAGCTGGCCGAGACCATGGTGAAGATCGGCACGGCTCACGGTCGGCGCACCGCGGCGGTCATCAGCAATATGGATATTCCGCTTGGTCACGCCATCGGCAATGCGCTGGAAGTGCGTGAGGCCATTGAGGTGCTGAAAAACGGCGGTCCGGACGATCTGCGTGAGATCTGCCTGACGCTGGCATCCCTCATGGTGGAGCTTTCCTGTAAGTTGCCGGCGGAAAAAGCCAAGGTGCGCACCAAAGAGGCGCTGGAAAGCGGCAAGGCGTTCGCCAAATTCCGCGAATGGATCGGCGAGCAAGGCGGCAATGCGGCGTATGCGGACGATCCCTCGCTGTTTGGCAAGGCCAAATACGTGGCAGACGTGCTGGCCGAACAGGACGGCACCATCCTCGCCTGCGATGCCGATCAGATCGGCTTGGCGGCCATGGTGCTGGGCGCCGGACGACAGACCAAGGACTCGGTCATTGATCCCAACGCCGGCGTGCTCCTGCTGAAAAAACCGGCTGACACCGTCAAGAAAGGCGATGTGATCGCCCAGCTTCATACCGAACGGCCGGAAACGCTGGCGGCTGCCGGTGCACAGATCCTGAATGCGCTGGTGTTCACACAACAGTCGGTCGAACCCCAACCGTTGATTTACGAGATCATCGGATAAATTTACCTTGCGGAGGACAGTATGAGCGATCATTTTCTCATCGGTATTGCCGGCGGCTCCGGCAGCGGCAAGACCACTCTCGCCAAAAACATTGCCGAGCATTTCGGCGATCAGGTATCGGTGCTGCGGCACGATAACTACTACAAAGCGCAATCGGATACCCCCTACGAGGAACGCGCACGCATGAACTACGACCATCCTTCGGCTTTTGATACCGCTCTACTGCTGTATCACCTCGACGAGCTGAAGGCCGGCCGTGCCATCGAATGTCCGGTGTACGACTACACCATCCACGATCGCAGTGCCGAAACGGTGCGGGTAGAAAGCACCAAGGTCATCATTCTGGAGGGCATTCTCATTTTCGAAAACAAAGAGCTTCTCGACCGTCTGGACATGAAGATCTTTGTGGACACCGATGCGGACGTACGCATCGTGCGCCGCATTCTGCGTGACGTGCAGGAGCGCGGCCGCAATCTGGAGTCGGTCATCACGCAATACCTCGACACCGTCAAGCCTATGCACGAGGCGTTCGTGGAGCCGAGCAAGAAAAAAGCCGATGTCATCATTCCGGAGGGCGGCAACAATCCCGTCGCCTACGGCATGATCATCAACAAAATTGCCACGCATTTATTAAAATGATCCCCCGCAGCTATGACAAAACGGAGGTTACACTATGTCTGAATTTGCAAAACTGTCAGCCGAGCTGACCAAAGAGATCGAGCACGCCAATCAGACCGGCCAATTTCCCGGCACGCATTTCCCCAACGAGAAGATCGTGCGCCGGGAATACCGGGAAAAGGACGTCGGCACCGTGTGGCGTCCGGCGTTTGTGCACGATATCGATA
>JAFUPS010000111.1 GCA_017481085.1 Clostridia bacterium
ACCGATTCTATCACGTCGGATGGGCTCAAGGCATTTATTGAACAGCGATTGGGCGGCCATCATCGCCGTTTCAAGCGCGGTTACCGCAACGTCATCAACGAGGCACAGCGGTTGTGTGCCGAGGGTAAAAACGCGCCGCTGGCCATCGAGACCTCTGGGCATGCGGCGTTGCGCGACAACTACTTTTTAGATGATGGTGCGTATCTTATCACGCGTATCATTATCAAATTGGCACAGGGGCAAGCGCCCGAAACACTGCTCGCCGGACTGCAGGAGCCGGCCGAAGCGCAGGAGGTGCGCTTTGCCATCACCGAGCCGGAATTTTCGGCCTACGGCAAGCAGGTGCTGGCCGAGCTGGAGCAATACGCTGCTGCGCAGGGCTGGCAGGTCGCGGACGATAGCTGTGAGGGCGTGCGCATCTCGTTCCCGGCAGGCGACGGCGACGGCTGGTTGCTACTGCGGCTGAGTGTACACGACCCGGTGATGCCGATGAACGTGGAAAGCAACGTAGTCGGCGGATGCGCGGTCATCCGCCAAAAAATCCAGCCGTTTTTGGATACCAAAACGGCGCTGAAATGAGGAACTGATATGCAGGACTGGACCGAACTGACTATTACCGTCCCCACCGAAAAGGTGGACGTCGCTACCGATATTGCCAATATGGTGGTGCCGTACGGTGTGTATATCGAGGATTACAGCAACCTGGAGGAGGCTGCGTGGGAGATCGCGCACATCGATCTCATCGACGAGGAGCTGTTGGCGCGCGATCGCACCAAGGCGATTATCCATATCTATATCAGCCCGGAGGAAAACCCGGCGGAGGCGCTGGCATTTCTCAGCGAACGGCTGACGGCAGAGGGGATCGAGCATACCCTCGGTAGCTCGCAGGTGTGCGAGGATGATTGGGCGAATAACTGGAAAAAATACTTCAAGCCGTTGCCGGTGGGCGAAAAGCTCATCATCAGCCCCACGTGGGAGCCGGCCACCGAAACGGACGGGCGCGCGGTGCTGTCCATCGACCCGGGTATGGCGTTTGGCACCGGCGGTCACGATACCACCCGGCTGGTGTTGGAAACACTGGAAAAGTATATCACGCCCGGCGTGGACGTGCTGGATGTTGGCTGTGGTAGCGGTATTTTGTCTATTGCCGCGCTGCTGCTGGGTGCCGGTACCGCAACCGGTGTGGATATCGATCCGCTGGCGGTGCGCACCGCGGTGGAAAACGGCGAGCTCAACGGCTTTACGCCGCCGCAGTATACCATGATGCAGGGCGATCTCGCTACGGCGGTGACCGGCAGCTACCGTGTGGTGGTGGCTAACATCGTGGCGGATGCCATTATCATGCTTTCTAAGGATGCCTCACGCTTTTTGGCGGAGGACGGTGTATACATCGTGTCGGGTATTATTGACACGCGTGAGCAAGATGTGCTGGCGGCGTTGGCCGCCTGCAATCTGACGGTAAAGGAACGCCGTGAAAGCGGTGGATGGCTGTGCCTGGTGTGCGTGCGATGAGCGGTAGTTTGACGCTGGTCGGCACGCCGATCGGCAATTTATCGGATTTTTCACCGCGTGCGGTGGCGGCGCTGGAGTCGTGTGATGTTATCGCCGCTGAGGACACGCGCGTGACGCTCAAGCTGCTCAATCATTTTGGCATCAAGAAGCCGCTTGTCAGCTACTACGAGCATAACAAACAGCAACGGTCCGAGCCGCTGTGCGCACGCATGGAGGCCGGTGAGCACGTGGTGCTGGTGTCGGATGCCGGTATGCCGGCGATCTCCGATCCGGGGGAGGATTTGGTAAACGAATGCCACCGCCGGGGTATTCCGGTGCATGTGGTGCCGGGTGCCACTGCCATGGCGACGGCGATTGCCGTTTCGGGGCAGCCGACCGGCCGGTTCACCTTTGAGGGGTTTCTCAGCGTGACGCCGCGTGACCGCCGCGAGCATCTGGATTCGTTGCGCGGTGAGCGCCGTACGATGATCTTTTATGAAGCGCCGCACAAGCTGGTGCGGACGCTGGAGGATCTGCGCGATGCATTTGGCGCGGACCGCGGCATTACGGTGGTGCGCGAGCTGACCAAGCTACATGAGGAAATTCTGCCGACCACCTTGGGTGAGGCGTGTTTACATTTCCAACAAACTCCCCCCAAGGGTGAATTTGTGCTGGTAGTAGCCGGTGCGGTTGCTGCCGAGCGGCAGGAAATTTCGTTGGAAACGGCGATCGAGATGGCCAAAGGCTACGTGGCAGAAGGTATGCGTGCGGCCGATGCCGCCAAGCGGGCGGCGCTGGAAACCGGTTGCCGCAAGGGCGAAATCTATAAAGGATTGGTGTGAGAGTTATGGAATGGACGTTAGCGGCCTTATCGGTCGAGCATCGGAATTATATTACTATCGCGGTGCTGACGGTGTTGCTCATTGGGTTGTATTTGTTTAGCAAATACGGCAAGACGGAGAGCGATGCCCGTGCCGACCGTTTGGAAAAGCAATATAAGGTGATGACGCCGGAGCTGTTGTCCTCTGTGCCGGATGAGGCGTTGACCGAGGCGGTGGTGGCTAACGTATTCGCTAAGCTGGATAAGCACCGCCCGGATCTGTATACCGAACTTCCCAAAATGTCCCCCGGACGTTGTGCTGTCACGGCGGCGTGGCTGGTGGACAAGGAGGTCAACGCCGCCGATTTTGAAACGCTGTTTGCATCGCCGTCCGGTGTGTTGGTTGAGCTGGCGGCAGACGGTATGGAGCGGCTGGAAGCGCCGGCCTGCGCGGCGGCGGTGCGCGCGGCAATGGTCGCCGCAGATGACGCGGTTCGTGCAGAGTGCCATGCCGATTATGTGGAGGCGCGCGAGAAGGAAATGCTGGAACAGAAAATGATCGACTACATCCGTACGTTTACGGGGGAGTTTTTGGATACCGAGGAGGAGGCATAACATGGATGCATTGTGGCAAGCGGCCGAAGGTTTTGGTTGGCGTGTGAATGCCGAGACCGGCACGATCGACGGCCTGACCGAAAGCGGTGTGGCGTTCCGCGCGCTCCCGCGTGAAGGGCTGGTCAAGCTGGCGGTGCGTATGGCCGAAAAGAAGTGCCCCAAGCTGCAGGCGCGTTTGACGGAAAATCCGGCGTTTGCCGAGCTGACGGTCACCGGCACCGATAACGGTATTGAGCTGCGGTTTCCGATGACCGACATACCGGCGGCGGTGCTGAAGGACGTGATTGAGGCGGCGGCGCGTTTTGGTGTGGAACTGGCCTCCGAATCGTTCAACAATAAGCTGGAATCCGGCCGTGAGCCGGCGGTTGCCTATTTGCGCGGTGCAGCCGGTGCGTTGCTTGGCGCTATCGTGGGCGCGTTACCGTGGTTTTTGGTGCAATGGTTCGTCGGTTGGAACATGTGGTATCTGGGGGCGTTGGTGGGTATTGCCTCTTTCTTCGGATATTCGTTTTTATGGGGTGCGCATTCCACCCGCTTTGCGCTTGGTGCGGTGATTGTCAGCTCGTTGCTTGCGACTACCGGCTTTGTGGTGGGAGCGTTTTTCCTCGGTGGCGACTACGCCGCTTTAGTACAGGTGTATGCCGAGATGAATATGTCGCTGACCGCTATGGATATCGTGCAATATCTGGGTGGCGAGCTGCTGGGCAGCTGGCTGTGCTGTGCTGTCGGTCTGTTTGGCATCCGTGGCCGTATTCTGGCGTATACACACGAGCATACCTGGTTACGCGGCCGCCGGAAATAATCCAATAGGTGTTACTGTCATCGTTTGCGAAAACCTACCCCTTTTTCTTGAAATCTACTTGACAAGAGGGGATAATTGGCGTATGATAAGAGCAATGCCGCGGTGGTGGAATAGGCAGACACAAGGGACTTAAAATCCCTCGGTGGAAACACCGTACCGGTTCGACCCCGGTCAGCGGCACCAAAAAAGAAGTAACTTTTGTCTACCAAAAGTTACTTCTTTTTTTATCCAAGCCGCAGGCTTGGCATATCATCAGCCCTAACGGGGCTGCATATCATCCATCGCTTTGCGATGGTATATCATCACGGCATAGCCGTGCATAAACCCTCCTGCGGCTTGATGAGATGCAACACTGCGTGTTGATGATATGCAATTCCTGCGGAATTGATGATATACAAGGCTTCGCCTTGATTTGTTTGTGGAAAAGTAGTATAATTCTCTATCTTTGCAGAGCAACTATATCGTATCGCATAAGCGAGATATCCTTGTCAATATCCCTTGCGTATTTATTAGATATATGGTATACTAATGATAATCTGTCGATGGCAGGAGGGCACTTCGGTGGGAATGGAATCGTTAAATCAACTATATAAAATCGGGCGCGGTCCGTCGAGCTCGCATACCATGGGGCCGGAAAAAGCGTGCGTTATTTTCAAGGACAGATACCCGCAGGCGGACGCTTTTAAGGCGGTGCTGTACGGCTCGCTGGCCAAGACCGGCAAAGGCCACGGAACCGACAGCGTGATCTGCCGGACGCTGACGCCTACCCCTTGCGAGGTGACGTTTGATACCGCTGTCACCGAGCTGCCGCATCCCAACACCATGGAGCTGTTTGCGCTGTGCGGCGGCGAGGAGATCGGGCATGCGCGCGTGTTCAGCGTGGGCGGTGGCCGTATCGAATTTGAAAACGATCCGGCGGTGAAAGAGCCGGTCGTTTACGAGCTTTCCACCTTTAAGGATATTGCCGCTTATTGCCGCAAGCATCGGATGCGTTTGTGGCAGTACGTGGAAGAGGTCGAGGGCCGCGAGATCTGGGAGTATCTGCAAACGGTGTGGAACGCCATGAAAGCGGCGATCGACCGTGGTCTGGAGGACGAGGGCGTGCTGCCCGGCGGCCTCGGGGTGCAGAAAAAGGCACAGTATCTGTACAATATGCAACATGTGGACGAGAGTGCCGAAACGCGCGAAAACCGCGAGGTCTGCTCGTATGCGTTTGCGGTGAGCGAGCAAAACGCGTCCGGCGAAAGCATTGTCACTGCGCCCACCTGCGGCGCGTGCGGCGTGTTACCGGCGGTGCTGTACTACCAGCAGCTTAAGCACGGATATACCGAGGCGCAGATGCTGCACGCGCTGGCGGCCGGCGGCATTATCGGTAACCTTATCAAAACCAACGCCTCCATTTCGGGTGCGGAATGCGGCTGTCAGGCCGAGATCGGCACGGCGTGTGCGATGGCGGCGGCGGCGCTGGGCGAGCTGTTCGGGCTGCACATGGATAAGATCGAATACGCCGCAGAGATCGCTATCGAGCATCATTTGGGGCTGACCTGCGATCCCATCGGCGGTCTGGTGCAGATCCCCTGCATCGAGCGCAATGCCGTGGCAGCGATGCGTGCGATCAACGCCGTCAGCTTGGCGAGCTTCCTGTCCACCACCCGGAAAATTTCGTTGGATGACGTTATCGTGACAATGAAACGGACCGGACGGGATATCGCGGCCGCCTACCGCGAGACCTCCGAGGGCGGTCTGGCGAAAATCGAAATATAAACGAAAACCCCGGCCATTGGCCAATGTCATTAAGTTAGTCCGTCATTGCGAGGGAGCATAGCGACCGTGGCAATCCGTAATTCTTAAAAACGGATTCTCACGTCGGGCTACGCCCTCCTCAGAATGACCAACTCTCTTATCTTAATGACATTGGGCCATCGGCCGGGGTGATTTTATTTCATCGTTCGCTTCATCACTTGCTGAATCAGCGGATAGAGCAGTAATGCCAGCGCCAATCCGACCGCACCCTGCAGAGCGTTAAACGGCACGCTGACCGCCGCACCGGCAAAGCCGTACAGCACGGTTTCAAACAGCAGATAGCCGCCGACCATCACACTCTCGGCCAGCACACCGCCGACGGCGCGCAGTCCGAAGGCGGCGACTTTGCCGTATTTGGCGCTCCACGCGCCGAACCCGGCGGCGATCAGTGCCATGACCGCCTTGATGAGCAGCGTGACCGGCGCATACTGCGCAAAACCCAGCATCAAGTCACCGAGCATGGCGCCGATACCGCCTGCCAGCGCGCCGTAAACCGGGCCTAGGAGTAAGCCGCCCAGCAGTACGAAGGCATCGCCCAGGTTGACATACCCCAGCGGTAGCGGAACGGTGATAAAGGCGGTGGCCACAAAGGTCAACGCCGCAAACAGCGCGGCGAGAACCGCTTTTTGCAGATGTTGATGGGGGAAACGCATACGAAGGAGCTCCTTTTGGTGGATTTTTCAGCCTCATTATAGTTCCACGATAAAAAAATGTAAATAGCAAATAGGGAAAAAGTTTTTCCACCGACCTGATATTTTTTGTAATTTGGGAAATCGGGGATTGATTTTTGGTATATTTGTGGTATACTATATCTGTGTTGGTGCATGCCATGCACTAAATTTGACCGGGAGGTGGGAATATGAGCCGTTACCGCATCGAAGGCGGCAACCGTCTGCAGGGCGAAGTCACCATTGGCGGCGCGAAGAATTCCGCGGTTGCCATTATTCCCGCCGTGGTCCTGGCCGACGGGGTCTGCCGTATTGAAAATATCCCGAATATCTCGGATATTTTTGTTTCGTTTGATATTCTGAAGGCGCTTGGAGCGCAGGTGCGTATGCTCAACCCCTCCACGGTGGAGATCGATCCGCGTACCATCTGCTCGCACGTAGTGCCGCATGAGCTGGCGCGGAATATGCGCGCATCCTACTACTTCCTCGGCTCGTTGCTGGGGAAATTCGGCGTGGCGCGTGTGTCGATGCCGGGTGGCTGTAACTTCGGTCTGCGCCCGATCGACCAGCATCTGAAGGGCTTTACCGCGCTGGGCGCGCAGGTGCCGCCGATGATCGAAAACGGCATGATCGAGGCATCTGCCAAGCAGTTGATCGGCAACGCCATTTATTTAGACGTCGTATCGGTGGGTGCAACCATCAATATCATGCTTGCCGCTGTTAAAGCGCGCGGCATTACCATCATTGAAAACGCCGCGAAGGAGCCGCACATCGTGGATGTGGCGAACTTCCTCAACGCGATGGGCGCGGATATCCGCGGTGCCGGTACCGATATTATTAAAATCTGCGGTGTGCCGCACTTGCAGGGTACGACCTATTCTATTATTCCCGACCAAATCGAAGCCGGTACGTTTATGGCGGCGGCGGTGGCCACGCGTGGTGACGTGCTGATTAAAAACGTTGTTCCCAAGCACCTGGAATCTATTTCCGCCAAGCTGCAGGAAATGGGTGCTACGGTGGAGGAGATCGACGACATGGTGCGCGTGCGTATGGACGGTCCGATCCGTCATTGTAACGTCAAGACCATGCCACACCCCGGCTTCCCCACAGATATGCAACCGCAGATCTCCGTGCTGCTGGCATTGGGTGACGGCGTGAGCACCGTGACCGACACGGTGTGGGAAAACCGATTCCGCTACGTGGACGAGCTTCGCCGCATGGGTGCGCAGGCGCAGGTCAACGGCAAGATCGCGGTGTTTGAGGGCGTGCCGATGCTCACGGGTGCTCCCGTGAAGGCATACGATCTGCGTGCCGGTGCCGCGATGGTGCTGGCCGGGTTGGCCGCACAGGGCCGCACCGAGATCGACGACGTTCACTACATCGAACGCGGCTACGAGTATTTTATCGAAAAGCTCCGTGGTTTGGGTGCGGATATTTGCCGGGTGGAGATCCCCTCGCCGTACGCCAAGCGAGCATAAGAAAAACTAAGAGGTGTTGTGCAAGCAACACCTCTTCTTTGTAGAAAGGAAGATACCGATGGCACAGTTTTGCCCCTTGTTTTCGGGCAGTAGCGGTAATTGTACATATCTTGGCACCGCCGCCGGCGGTATTCTGATCGACGCCGGAGTGAGCGCCAAGCGCATTGAAACAGCGTTGCTTTCACGGCAGATTAATCCGTCTGCGCTGAAAGCGATTTTTGTGACGCACGAGCATACCGATCACACCAACGGCGTGCGTGTATTAGCCAAACGGTATGGACTGCCGGTGTATGCTTCGGCCGGTACGTTGACCGGTATGGAGCGCGCCGTGGATGTGACGACCGATCTGCGGCTGATGCCGCAAGAAGTTGACATAGCCGGTGTAGGCGTACGTGCGGTGGCGCTGTCGCACGATGCACGCCAGCCGACCGGCTACGAGATGACGCTGGCGGACGGTCGCAAGCTGGCGGTCGTCACCGATACCGGCATCGTGACCGACGAGATCCGCAGGACGCTGATGCGCTGCGACGTGGTGCTGTTGGAATCCAATCACGACGTTGGCATGCTTCGCAACGGTTCGTATCCGTACGTACTGCAGGAGCGCATTCTGGGCGACCATGGACACCTTTCCAACGATACCTGCGCGGCGTTACTGCCGTATCTGGTAGAGGGTGGCGTGACGCATATCGTGCTGGGGCATCTCAGCCGGGAGAACAACACCCCCGAGCTGGCGCGCCGCACCGCCGTTACCCGGTTGGCGCAGGCCGGGCTTCGGGAAAACCTCGATTACCGTTTATACGTTGCCCAGCCGGAAAGCGACCAACCGCTGATGAGGGTATAAAAAAAGAGGTCGGATGACCGACCTCTTTTCTTATCTTCCGTTTCAGGCTTTGCCGACCGAGCCGAACAGCTCCATCTTTTCCTTGACCTTCTCGACGATAGCAGTAGCGCCGTCAGCGAGCAGCTTACGCGGATCGAAGCCCTTGCCGGAAAGGTCTTTGCCGGCTTCGATATACTTACGCGTCGCTTCAGCGAACACCAGCTGGCACTCGGTGTTGACGTTGACCTTGGCCACGCCCAGCGAGATCGCCTTGTGCACCATCTCGTCCGGAATACCGGTACCGCCGTGCAGCACCAGCGGCATATCGCCCACTTTTTCTTTGATGGCGGCCAGCGTCTCGAACGACAGACCGGCCCAGTTTTCCGGGTATTTACCGTGGATGTTACCGATACCGGCGGCGAGCATGTCCACGCCCAGATCGGCGATCATTTTGCACTCGTCCGGGTCGGCACATTCACCGGCACCGATCACGCCGTCCTCTTCGCCGCCGATGGAGCCGACCTCAGCCTCCAGCGACAGACCAAGCTGATGCGCCACGTGCACGAGCTCGGTGGTCTTGGCGAGATTTTCCTCGATCGGGTAGTGCGAGCCGTCGAACATAATGGACGAGAAACCGGCCTTGATGCACTGGTAGCACTGCTCATAGGTGCCGTGATCGAGGTGAAGAGCCACCGGTACGGTGATATTCATATCTTCGATCATCGCCTTGACCATGGCGGCGACCGTGCCGAAACCGGTCATATATTTGCCGGCACCGGCGGATACGCCGAGGATGACCGGCGACTGGCATTCCTCAGCGGCCTTGAGCACGCATTTGGTCCATTCCAGGTTGTTGATGTTGAACTGGCCGACGGCGTAATGCCCGGCAGCTGCTTTTTGCAGCATTTCAGTTGCGGAAACTAACATAGGGAAAACCTCCTTAAAAATTTATCCGCAGTTATTATACTCTGCTTGTTGCCAAAAAGCAAGCATTCGACCAAAAAAATAAAGGAGAGGACGATTATGGATAAAATCCTCATCAAAGAATTGGAAGTTTATGCCTATCACGGGGTATTTCCGGAGGAAAAACGGCAGGGTCAGCGGTTTTTGCTGGACGTGACGCTGCATCTGGATCTGTCCCGCGCCGGGCAGACCGACGATCTGGCGGACACGGTTAGCTATGCCGACGTGACCGAGACGGTGCGTGCCGCCATGACCGCGCAGAGCTACGACCTCATCGAACGCGCGGCGACCTGCGTGGCCGAGGCGGTGCTGGCGGCGTATCCGCCGGTGGCGGCGGTGACCGTGCGGCTCATCAAACCGGACGCACCGGTGGACGCCGCATTTGCCTATATGGCCGTAGAGATCCACCGCGAACGGAAATAATGGTAAAAAAACTTTACAACGCCTCTATCTGTGCTATAATAAAAATACCAGCGAGAAAGGAATGATCGTATGAAGAAATTGATCAGTTTGTTATTAACAGCGATTTTGCTTTGCGGCTGTCTATTCGGTTGTCAGCCGGCTTCGGATGCCGATTCTTCTACCTTGTCCACCACGACGACTACCGACTCTACCACGTCGACCACGACTACGACTACCGCCGATGTGACAACCACGACGACCACGACTGCGGTCCCCCCTGCTACGACCACGACTACTACAAATGCCACAACAACGACTACCACCGTTATCCGGACGATGCCGAAGTTCGAATTCTGCGAATACGCGTTCTCGAAGGTGGAGGAATTCCCGGACGGGCACGCCGTGAAGTTTATGGATCATCGCTTTTACCTGTTAAGTGCCCCCCCGGAATACGGTTTTACTATCTTAAAAACCTTCAGGGATTTCCGAGCGTGGTACGAGAAATACAAAGAGATCTATGAAGATTCCTCTATACGTATGGCTGTTGAAAATTTCCCTGATTGTTTTAATGAAGCATTTTTCAACGAAAATGCACTGGTCGTAGCCAATTCTGTCAGCCCCCAAAGCAACATCATTCCAGAGGTGAAAGGCCTGTCGGTCACAGATGGCATTTTATATATCCGGTATATAAACCCAACACCGCCGTCGGACGAAATGGGTGCGTGCGTATTGAGCCTTTGGCAAGATCTTTTAGTTGTAGCTAAAAGTGCCGTTGCCAATATAAAGGAAATCAAATATAGCGTGAAAGATGAAGTTGCCTCTATGAAAGAATATTAAAAGAAAGCGCAACCGCGGTGGAAAGTCACCGCGAACGGAAATAAAGAACATCAAAAAGCTCCTGCCGAAACCGGCAGGAGCTTTTGTGTTTATTGGTGAGTTATACTATCAAGTGCAACACTTTAGAAAAAAATAGAAGTCCATACAGATCTCTGGTAGAATAGAGTTACCACACACCAAACACCGAAAGGAGATCCGTATGAACTACCACCATCTTACCATAGAAGAGCGTTGTTGTCTACGGGAATATTACCTAAAAGGGTATAGTTATCGAAAGATAGCCGAGCTGATTGGGAGAAGTGTCAGCACCGTATCTCGGGAACTAAAACGAAACCGCACCCATATGTATGACATTCCTGCCTACTACCCCTACACAGAGCAAAAGAAATATCTGCTACGCCGTTCCTA